>CBDVDU010000274.1:0-3394 GCA_965372825.1 uncultured Gammaproteobacteria bacterium
TAATATTAGAGTGGTTGCCGTACTGAGGCTGGTAATATAATTCCAACTCATTATTGTGCAAGGCTTGGCGTAAATCTTTTTCTAATGCTAAACGTAAATCAGCTGTTACTTGCATACTTGGGTGAAAAAAATGAAAAGTATTTCGACCAGCTTCTTTAGCGCAGTACATCGCTGTATCAGCTTGTTTTAAAAGCGTATCTGCAGTTTCAGAATCACCAGAAAACAAAGTAATACCGATGCTCGTGGTTATTATATGTTTATGCTGTTGAATATTAACGGGGTTAACTAATGCCTGAATGACCTTTTCAGCAATGTCTTGTGTTTGTTTTATAGCCGTGTCTTTCTCACTGTCTAGTTCTTTCAGTAATATGACAAACTCATCACCACCTAAACGCGCAACGGTATCCTCTTCGCGCAGTAAGGCTTTCATGCGTTGCCCTACCTCTATTAAAAACATATCACCGACCGAGTGACCCAGCGAATCATTCAGGTGTTTAAAATTATCCAGATCGAGAAATAAAATAGCGGAATACGTTGCGTGCCGTTTGGAAACTTTTTGCTCCTGATCTAATCGATCCAAAAACAAACGTCGGTTAGGTAAACTGGTTAATGGATCATAATAGGCAAGTCGTTCAATGGCCTCATTAGCTTTTTTAGCATCGGTGAGATCAATATCGATGCAAAACATCTCTGTATTCTCTTCAGTATCACCTAATTTTATATGACTGGAATAAACGGGGACAATTGAACCATCTTTACGCTGTAAACGTAATTCTCCTGAAGGAATTTCACTATTGTAATGTAGCAAATTATCAGTTGCTGTAATCACCATATCTTTGAGTTCTGGAGGAATAATAAGATCTTCCAACTTTTCTCCTATCGCTTCTTCTTCGGTATAACCGTAAACAGCTTCACTGGTTTTATTCCAAAAAATTACATCTCGTGCGTGGTTATAGCCCTGTACAGCGATATTAGGCATTTTTTCAAAAATTTGTCGAAAGCGATTCTCGCTGGTTTGCAGAGATTTTAATGCCCGTTTGGTTGTAGAAATATCACGCGCTATCCAGATAACCCGTCGCAACTCTCCTAGTTTATGCTGCATAGGCGCGGTTCGCCCTTCAAAATAACATTTGCCTTGTGTTAACTCTAATTCATATTCTAAGACTTGAGCTTTATTAGTATGACAAGTCTTCTGTATAGTGCTTATGATTTGTAAAGCTAGAGGGATAGGCAGAATATCCATAATATTCTGATGCAATAATGTTTTAGCATCTTGAGCAAGTAATTGCTGTTCAGAGCCATAAATATCTATGTAAGTGCCTTGTTCATCTAAGATAAATGCAACATCTGGCATAGCAGAGATAAAAGCTGCAAACTTTTGATTACTCTCCACTAAATCGCGTTGAACTTTATATTGTTCGCTAACATTATGAAATACCAAAATGACGCCAGTAATTTCATTATTTTCATCAATGATAGGCGCTGCACTATCAGCGATTTGCTTTAATGATCCACTACGCGTTATTAAACTACAGCTATTGGCTAGATGAATTACTTTTTTGCTCTCAAGTACTTTAGCAACAGGCGTGTTAACAGCTTCACCTGTTTCAGTATTACAAAGCTTTAATATTTTATTGATAGGTTGACCCAATGCTTCAGCAAAAGTCCATTCAGTCATTTGTTCAGCAATGGGGTTCATCCGAGTAATGCGCTGTTGGGTATCTGTTGCGATAACCGCATCACCAATGGCATTTAAAGTGGTTTCTAGATTTTTTTCACTTAATTTAAGTGATTTTTCAGTAGCTACTTGAGTGCTAATATCGATTGAGTAGCCAATCATGCCTATTGGCTTGTGCTGACTATCGTATTGTAAAGATAAAGATAAGTGGGCGTAAAAACTGTCGCCATTTTTTCTTAGCATGCGTACACAAGACTCATGAAAACCTTTCGCTAGGAGCGGGGCAATGACCTTGTTTTGTAAGAACTCATATTCTTCATTTGAGTAAACAAAGCTGATATGTTGCCCGATCGCCTCATTATTATGAAAGCCAAATAGTCGTTCCGCACCTTTATTCCAGCTAGTGACATAACCTGCTAAGTCAGTTGCCACCACTGAGTCATGAATTTGATCTATGATTTGAGCTTGCTCAAGAACATGAGCTTCCGCCGTTTTTCGAGCTGTTATATCTCGGTCGATACCTCGATACCCAAGTAACTCACCTTGCTCACCAAAAAATGGCTTGCCACTGGTTTCCATAATGACCTGATGGCCACTTTTATGCAGATTAATATTTTCCAGATGATTAAAAACACGCTTTGCTAAGACTATATCTTGGAAAAGCACTCCAACACGTTGTGCTTCTTCTACAGACATTAAATCAAAAGGCGTTTTACCTATTAGCTCTTCAGCTTGGTATCCAAGTAAATCAATACATTTAGGGCTGCAATAAGTATATATGCCATTTTGATCTACTTCCCAAATCCAATCAGACGAATTTTCGACTAAATTACGATACCGTTCTTCGCTCTCGCGTAGCGTATTAAGCAAGGTCGTTTCTAATTCTGTCGTTGAAATCATACTAATTGACCTTTAATCTGAATAGAAAACAAGTAAACTTCATAAAATTCAGTCATCTATAGTTAATAAGGAAAAAATAAATTGTTACTTATCAATGACTGTACCCAAATAATGTTTATATTGCCAGTGTTAAACACACACATTCCTCAGTTATTACAAGCTCGAAGCATTCGTATGTTCTAGCTCCTAAAATAGGATCTAAAATAATAAACTAGCTGTGGATAACTCTGTGGATTATGTGAGTAACATACTGTGCGTAATCTGTAGCTTAATTTTAGCGCTGTTTTTTCACTCAGTTTCAATACACTTAAGCCCAAACTTGATAACAAGCTTAAAATAATCATATTGTTTTGATAATAAAAACAAAAAATGACTTATCCACAGATATTAAGCTCACTAATAGTAATAATAAGTTTATATAAAATATTCAATCTTATTTATATATTAAGCATCAACAAATACGGAAATCTGTTTTTTACCTACCGTTTAAAAGTAAAAATTCTCATAATTACAGCAAGAAACGCATATTAAATAAAACCTGAAACTTTGTAAGCATTCAGACAACCCCCTAGAAATTTCATCAATTTTTTTGTGAGGTCTCTCAATATTTACATTTTTTAGCTTGTCATTCCTGCATGTTGTTAGCAGGAATCTACGTTTAACATGGACCCCCGATAAAGCTTGTGCCCACGCTTGACTGGGTAGACTTCGGGGATAACGATGTTTTTATATGAAATTTAAGGCGGGTATGTGAACGATTACGAAACTTTAGGTTATGAAGCACTGCCAGTCCTCGAAGGACTGGCAGTGCTTTCG
>CBDVDU010000275.1:0-3364 GCA_965372825.1 uncultured Gammaproteobacteria bacterium
GTCTCGAAAAGCCAAGCCTGAAAACAGCATTAAACAACGGAATAAATGATAACCAAAAAACTCAATCTACCCACATTTGCTATCGCCACAATTCAAACATGTCATACACCCATCCATCAACACTAAAGCTTTAGTCTGACATTTAGGGCAAAGCTGCGCCTGCTCAGGGAAATTATCGCTTTCATCAGTTTGCGCACCGTGTTTGGCTTCAAATTCTTTGCGTTTTTCGGCAAGAAATTGCTTTTGGTGTGCTTCAAGCTCTATATCTTTTAGCATGCCGATATGTTTCATATGTTGCTCAATCGCATGACCGATTTCTGCTACTAAAGAGGGCATGTACACGCCGCCTTTTTTGAAATAGCCACCTTTCGGGTCAAATACGGCTTTGAGCTCTTCGACCATAAAGGTAATATCGCCACCTTTACGGAAGACCGCTGAAATAACTCGCGTTAATGCCAGAACCCACTGGAAGTGCTCCATGTTTTTAGAGTTAATAAACACTTCATAAGGACGGCGTTCTTCATGCTCTGTGCCGGCATTTAGAAACATGTCATTGATAGTGATATATAACGCGTGCTCCGATTGCGGGGTTTTTATTTTATAAGTTGAGCCGAGCAGCATTTCTGGGCGAGGCAGGTTTTCATGCATGCTTTCCAAGTCGTTTTTGACTTCTTCAACGACGGCTGGCTTTTTATCTTCTGGCGTGACTACTTTGTAGCTTACAATTTTTTTATCTATTTTTATGGTCATTGTTTTTATCCCTTCAAAATTTTCCGTAATAGCCTTCTTTTAAGGCATCAAACAAATTAGCTGCTGAGTGCATTTCGCCATCATATTCAATTTCTTGATTGCCTTTTACTTCTAATACGTGCCCATCTTCAAGTGTAAATTGATAGGTGGTATTTTCCAAGTCAGATTCTTTGACCAAAACACCTTGGAAGACTTCTGGGTTGAAGCGGAAAGTGGTGCAACCTTTTAAGCCTTTGTCGTAGGCGTATTGATAAATTGATTTAAAATCTTCATACGGATAGTCGGTTGGAACATTGGCCGTTTTAGAAATTGATGAATCAATCCAAACTTGCGCTGCGGCTTGCACGTCAACATGTTGTTTCGGGGTAATAGCATCCGCAGTGATGAAATAATCGGGTAATTGTTCGCCTGCTGCTTCGCTATATGGCATGGCTTTTTTATTAATTAATTCACGATAAGCCAATAATTCAAAAGAGAAAACATCGATTTTTTCTTTGCTCTTTTTACCTGCGCGAATAACATTACGTGCATAGTGATGCGCGAAACTAGGCTCAATACCGTTACTGGCATTATTGGCTAGTGATAAAGAAATCGTTCCCGTTGGTGCAATCGAGCTGTGATGCGTAAAGCGCGCGCCTTGTTCGATTAAAGCCGCAACCAGTTCAGGTTCAGCTTCGGCAATTTTTTGCATATAGCGGCTGTATTTCGAATGTAATACTTTGCCGGCAATTTCATCGCCGATTTTATAGCCATCCGTAACCATTTCAGGGCGTTTATGTAGCATTCTGCCAGTTATGCTATACATTTTTTCTAAAGCGGGAGCCGTGCCTTTTTCTTTGGCCAATTCCAGCGCTTCTTTCCAGCCTTCAACCGCTAATACTTTAGTGACTTCGCTAGTAAAGCCTAAAGAGGCATCATCACCATATTGCATGCCTAACATGGTTAATGTAGAGCCTAAGCCCAAATATCCCATGCCGTGACGACGTTTAGAGGTGATTTCTTCGCGTTGTCTTTCTAAAGGTAGGCCGTTAATTTCGACGACGTTATCGAGCATGCGCGTGAAAATACGGATCGTTTTGCGATAAGCATTCCAATTAAAGGCGGCATTTTCAGTAAAAGGATCTTGTATAAAGCGTGTCAGGTTGATTGAACCTAGAAGGCATGAGCCATAAGGTGGCAACGGCTGTTCGCCGCATTGTCCTGTGACAATACCATTAAAGATAACCGTGTTATGATCTGCTTGTGTCGTATCAAAAACAGCCTCTTTACCAATATAGTGTATTGCAGAAATTTCAGATAAAAAATTGCGTTTTTTTAATAGTTGTTTATCAACGACCCAGTTCTGATATTTTTGATTTTTTGCCTCACCTAAAAAGCCAATTTCTTGCATAAACTGTTCACGAGATTGTCCGTCAATAATCAACTCATAATTTGCTTTACAAGTATAATTTTGACTTCCACCTTTGCCATTAGGCATCGCTCTTAATGCCGCATCTCGGCGCTTACGAATACGACAGAAAACAGCAAAATTAGCTAATAAACCTTGAATATCTGTTAATAATTCAGGGTGAGATGAAGCTAACCGTACGGAGCAAGATGTACTTTTCCCTGAAATATTAACCGTACCATCCGCCTGAAACAACGCAGATAAATAACCCTTTACACAGGCTTCTGTCCCTTGCCAAATCACTTCAGGCACGCTTAATTTACTTTCTTTATTAAAACCATAAAGCGCAAGCACTCGGGCTAAAATAACCGAACGAATCATAATCATATTGCGTTCAGGTAAGGCAACTGCTGAAACTTGATATTGACGAGCGCGCTGCGACTCAAGCTGCGTTGTACTTAATAAGTGATTAATATAAGTTACTAGCATCGGCGCAAAGGAACGGTCATCATTCCATAAGTTAACCACAGCCGCCTGCTGTTCTTTACCGCGATTAGTAAAATGACCATCGCCAGTAATAAAGCCGAGTAAAGCCCCAAAAGTCTTATCACCTTGTTGTCCGAATTGACCTTTGCCCGATTGAATCAGTAAGTTATCGCCAATAGCGAGGTCTTTTAATTTTATTTTACCTCTGTCGGTATAAAAATCATGCCATGCGGTGGCTTTAATTTCATATCCGTCTTTTGTGGTGACGCGATAAACATCAGCGGATTGTGCGGTCATAAACGCTGATTTAGCTGGGCGCACGGTTGTCCCGATTTCATTTTTACCTAAAGCGCGACAATCAACAGTGACTTCTAGTGGGGTTTGGCTTGCATAAAGGTCGCCAATTTTTACCATGCCATGCTGAGTGTGTAAACGCGTATCTGCGGTAACGCAGGGGTTAGTCGCGCGTATATCTTCACAAAACCAGTTGTTATTCATCTCATTAACTTTATCAATCAAGATAAAGCCTGGTTCTGCATAATCATAAGTAGAGGACATAATAATGTCCCACAAACGACGTGCTGGTAGTGTTTTAGTGATTTTGCAGGCGACTAGACCATCTTCGTTTTCTACATAGCCTGTTGAATGGGGTAAATCACGCCAGAGAATGAGAGACTTATCAGTTAAGTCTAAGTTATCTTGTTCTAGTTCTCTTTGCATGACCGGAAAAGAGAGCGGCCA
>CBDVDU010000276.1:0-3356 GCA_965372825.1 uncultured Gammaproteobacteria bacterium
GGTGAGGAGAATAAAATCAAGGCTTTATCTTATTTCCCTCATCCAACCTTCTCCCGCTGGAGAAGGCTTTTAGACTTGTGTAGATACCTATGCACAGAATGTGAGCTTGGTCTAATATTTAATTCTTATTCTTTTTCGTAATATCGATTAGCTTGTCATTCCTGCATGCTTCTAGCAGGAATCTATGCACTAACAATGGATTCCCGATAAAAGACCTCGGGAATGACGATATTTTTATATGTCTTTGCCCGTGAATACTGAGAAGTTACCCCCCATTTCACCTAACTGAATGCTTATCCCTTAAGTTATTGGTAAATCTCACAAGCACTAATACGTTGATCTATATCTTGTAAAACGCTTTGGTATTTGGTGCTGTAAGTTGATTTATATTGTGCGTTAAAGGTACGGGCGTTTAGGTTTTCGGGCAAATCTCTTATTTCAGGCATAAACGCTTGGTAATTTGTGATGTGTGCCATTTTTTGTTGTATTTTAAGCGCTTGTTCTGGATTGGCTGTGGCGTATTCGCCAAACTTTACCCCCGCTCTATCGGCAGCTAGGTCTATAAAGCTAAAGCCACTGCCGCGTTTGGCATCGTTCAGCTCTTTTTCTACGCCGACTAGGTGAGCGAGATCGCTACTGCCTGATGCGGATAAGGTGGCAGACCACATAAAATGTTGTGCCATATCGGCGCGCTTATATAAAGAGGCTGTGTAGTAAGGTATGGCTTTTCTTTTCTTATTTTTGTTGCCTGAGCCAGGGTAGTTATTAACATAGCGATTGGCAATAAATATAACGAGTCGGTTTTCTTCGATAGCGTTAGCCGCTGTGGAGCGTTGTTGTGCTAGCTGAAACAAGGGCTGGAGAATCTCGCTTAGCGATAAACGCCATTTTTTATCATGTTTAAGTAAAGCTTTATCAAGTATTTCTTGGTATTGATTTAAGGCGCGCTGGTCGATATTGGGTGTCAGTAAGCTTTGAATTTTAGCCGAGGCTTGTGTTGGTAGTTGGTATTTGATCTGTAGTTGATTTGGGTAGAGGTGGATTTCTTTTAAGTTTTGGCTGAATAGGCTGAGGTATTGATTAAGCCGAGTGTGTTGAATGGCTTTGTCTATAAATAAGCCAGCATAGGCATCGGCAATGCTAATTTGACCGATCTGTAGATTTCTTATTTCAGGTGCTTGGTACGGGGGAATATAGAGTTGAAATTGTAAGTCGAGATAGCGTCCAAATAAGTTATTGGGCAGGGTAAAGCGCAGCTGAAAGGAAAGGTAGTCTGTACTGAGTTTGATTAGCGACTGGCTGTCTGTGTAGAGGTTAAGTAAATAAGCACAGGCGATATTGAGATCACGTTCAGTTAGACTGAGATTAACGACTTGGTTGGTGCTGTGTTGATTGGCATGCAGGATGGTCTTGGCGCGCTGAATGTCAGTGCTGGTGAGTTGCCATTGTGGAATGGCGATGCTTTTATTACTGGTGCTGAGCGTAATACAGATAGCAATAATCAGCGCGGGTATTGCTATGCTGTATAAGATGGCGCGTAATAAAATGAGCATGGGTTTTAGCTGACGATCAGCTTGAATTTAGCTTTTGCTAAATAGTCGGTTTCTTGATTGAGATCTGCTTGAGTTAACGGGGCATTGTCTAGCCAGCCCGCGGGAAAATCTAAGCTAACCTTATTAGCTCCTAAGGTGATTTTAAATTCAGGTAGGTGGGTATTGCTACGGTTGCGATGTAATAAAACGGCTAGTCTTAAGATAATAACCATGTATATAGCGCTGTTATTCCACGGAGCATGCAGTTCGGCTAGTTTTTTGCTCGGGATTTTACGTCGATGGCCGGCTATAAGTGCGGAGAGTAATGTTTGGTCTTGTTGAGAAAAACCCGCTAAGTCACCGTGTTTAATAATGTAAGCACCGTGTTTGTGATATTGGCTATGCGCAATATTACGACCAATTTCATGTAGGTCAGCAGCCCAAGCGAGGTATTGAGTCATTAGCTTGGTTTGTGCGCCTAAGAAGGCGCTAGATTGCGCTAATATGTTGGTAATGGTGTTTTTGATGGATTCTGCTTGTTTAGTGTCGGTATGGTAATGCGTAGTGAGCAAGTTTACTGTATCTGAGCGAACATCATGATCTGATATTTGACCTAAGTAGTCGTAGATCAGGCCTTCGCGTAAAGCGCCGTCAGAAACGCTCATTTGTTCTATGTCTAAAGTTTGGAAAGTGGCATATAAAATGGCTAGGCCGCCGACAAAGACAGGCAGGCGTTCTTCGTCTAATTCGGGTAATTGGATTTCAGAAATATGTTTACATGTGAGTACGTGATCTTTTAATTTCTTTAGACCCTGTAGAGTAATGCCATCATTACTCCATTGACTAGCGGTGATGACTTTAGCTATTGCGCGGATACTACCTGATGCGCCAATGGCTTCATCCCATTGGTGGCTGTTAAATAATTTTTTATAGCTACTGAGTTGCTGGTTAACAAAGATGGTCGCTTTGTGAAATTGGCTGGAGCTGATAGCTCCATCAGCAAAGAAGCGGTTGCTGACGGTAACGCAACCCATGCGTAAGCTTTCTTTTTGAGCGGGGATGGTATTAGTGCCAATAATATATTCTGTACTGCCGCCACCGATATCCATCACAAAGCGGCGATTAGCATTGCTTTGTAAGCTATGAGCAACGCCTTGATAAATCAGACGCGCCTCTTCTATCCCGGAAATAATATGGATTGGATAGCCTAGAGCGAGTTCGGCTTTGGCTAAAAATTGTTCAGCATTTTTAGCGGTACGTAAAGTGTTAGTACCGACGATGCGGACATTATTATCAGGGAAATTTTGAATGCGCTGACCAAAGCGCTCTAAACAAGCCAGTGCGCGTTGTTGGGTGGCTTTATCGAGGATGTTTTTTGCGTTTAAACCCGATGCTAGTCGGACCATTTCTTTTAAACGGTCGATCGTTTGTAACTGGCCGTCTTTTACGCTACAAATAATCATATGAAAACTATTGGAGCCAAGATCGACAGCGGCAATAAGTTCAGGTGCTTGCTCTAGTTCAGCGCTTTGTGTCATTTGTTTTATAGTGTTGTTGGATTATCTGCTAAAATTCGTGGTATTTTTTTGCAGAAGCATCGATTTAAACGGTGCTCTAACATAGCCGATAATGTACCTTATTTAATGAGATTCGTTAAGTGTTGATGTTGGCTTGTTGGGTAATAAGTGTGAAATAGTTCGATAGTTTTATCTACGAAGATGTAGGGCGGACTTCAGTCCGCTATTGAGCCATAAGGAATGCATATTAAATAAAACTCGACACTTTAGATTCTGAAGCACTGCCAGTCCTCGAAGGACTGGCAGT
>CBDVDU010000277.1:0-3351 GCA_965372825.1 uncultured Gammaproteobacteria bacterium
ATGCTCGCGGCTGCGGTAAATTCAATCGCAAAATCGCGATCACTTACGGAATCTAATGAGTTCGCAGATGGGCGTGAGAAGCCTAATAACTGCGCGGTCAGTTCACGGTCAATTGGGTAGCTTGTACCTGCTAATGCAGCAGCACCTAAAGGCATAATATTCACACGCTTTAAACAATCTTGTAAGCGCTCTTTATCGCGTACCAGCATTTCAAACCAAGCCATTAAATGATGGCCAAAAGTAATCGGTTGCGCCACTTGTAAATGCGTAAAGCCAGGCATGATAGTATCTGCTTCGCGCTCAGCTAAGCCTAATAAAGCCTGTTGTAAACGCTCAATCATAGCTGTAATAGCGTTAATTTCCATGCGCATATACAATCGAATGTCGGTGGCTACTTGATCATTGCGTGAGCGACCTGTATGCAGCTTTTTACCCGCCATACCAATAATATCAGTCAAGCGCGCTTCGATGTTCATATGCACGTCTTCTTGTTGAATCGACCACTGAAACTCACCGCGCTCGATTTCGCCTTTTATTTGTTCTAAGCCTTGAAAAATGCTGTCGCGCTCTGCTTCGGTTAAAATACCGATGGTGCAGAGCATAGTTGCGTGGGCAATCGAGCCTTCAATATCTTGTTGCGCCATGCGTTGATCAAAATCAACGGAAGCGGTGAATATTTCAACAAAAGCATCGGTCGCCTGAGAAAAGCGAGCGCTGGAAAGTTTGTCCTTGTTAGCTGTAGTCATAATGTTGCGTCAATCTGAGCTGAGTAGAAAAACTCAATTATAGCATTGAATAGTTGCCATTTAGTGAGCAATAAAAGCAGTATAGTGTGATCACATAAAGGAAAAGTGTGGGTTAGTTAATAGGGATTTTTAACTTTACTTCTAGTCCTTTGTTTTTTCCTGGAAGTAGCTCAATTTTCCAGTCATGAATATCACAAAGTTGTTGTACGATGGCTAACCCCAAGCCACTACCCCCCGTATTCTTATTGCGCGAGTTATCTAAACGATAGAAAGGTTGGAAAACAGCATTTAGTTTATTCTCAGGAATTCCAGGGCCTTGATCTATAATATTGATTAGTAAGGTATTTTTTTCTTGAGTACAGTTTAAATTAACAGGTTTATTGTTGCTATAACGAAAGGCATTATCCAGTAAATTACATAATACGCGGCGTAATGCATTGATTTCAACTTTGCAGGGGTTGCAGTTGCTTTGCCAGTCAATGATATGCTTTTGTCGAGCGTAGTCGGCAGCTAATTCATTGAGTACTTTATTGATTTTGACCTTAAAGGCGCGATGTTTATCCATACCTTTGACAAACTCAAGAGCGTTTTGGATAAGGAGCTCCATTTCATTGAGGTCACTTCTCATATCAGTAATTAACTCGGTATTGTCAGGGCTTTCTAATAGTTCTAAAGCAATTTGCATACGCGTAATTGGTGTGCGTAAATCATGGGAAATACCGCCAAAAAGAATGCTACGATTGGACATTAGCTGCGTTATTTCCTGAACCATACTGTTAAAATTGCGCGCCAATATGGCTAATTCTTGTGGGCCTTTTTCGGGTATGCGTGTAGAAAGTTGCCCCGACCCGATTAAGTTGACGGCAGTTGACAGCGCTTTTATTGGACGGGTAATGCGGCGAGCTAAAAACAGAGTGGTTATTAAAATAAGCAACAGTCCGGCGGCGAGAATCCCAAACATTGCTTTAGGGGGGTGAGGGCCAAAACGATCATGTAAAAAACCTATATTAACGACTTGTTCTGTATTGGGAATAGCCACCCAAAAGCAAAGATTTCCTTCTTCGGCAGATTGTTTGATATGAATTTCTTGTTTGAAATGATGCTTTAAGGCCTTTTCTAGCCTAGGGATAAAAGGATAAGTACTTTTTAACTCGGTTACTGGGATAATGTTATTGGTGATTAATAAATGATGTTGTTCACGTAAATGTACTTGAAACTCGGCTTTTTTATTTTCAGGAAGAGCGACCCATGATTTGCTGATGATATGTATCAGCCCCCCCATATCATCCGCGCCTCTGTCAGCCATAGGGCTTAATACAAAATAAAACACCAGAAGTATAGACAGAAGTGTGAAACTGATAAGACCGAATGCAAGTGTTAGACCGGTATTTATATAGATGGTATTTAAACGCCGGAATAAATTCATGCGCAAATCTCCCCTGGGATAAATTTATAACCTTCACCCCACACGGTTTGTATATAAATGGGTGTTGTTGTATCAGGTTCTATTTTTTGGCGTAAGCGCATAATGCGCACATCAATACTGCGATCAAAAGGTGCGCAGTCATAGCCTTTGAGTTTCTCTAAAAGAGTATCGCGTGATAAGACCTGCTTGGGATTAGCAATAAAAATTTCTAATAGCGAAAGCTCTCCGCTAGTTAAAGTAACGGGTTCGTCATTGCGTAGTAAAGTTTGGTTTTCGGTGTTGAATTGATAAAGGCCAAATCGGTAGAGGTCGCTACTTTCTTCAGTGGGCGCGCTTAAAGGGTTTGGCCGACGGCGCAGGACGGAACGAATTCTCGCCAGTAATTCACGCGGATTAAAAGGCTTAGCTAAGTAATCATCCGCGCCCATTTCTAGACCAATAATCCGATCTATATCCTCACCGCTTGCTGACAGCATAATGATCGGTATTGGTAGGTTGTTGTTTAGGCGTTTAATGATGCTGAGCCCATTCTCTCCCGGTAGCATCAGGTCAAGGATGATAAGGTCAGCAGATGATTTACTGAAATACGCGTCCATACTTTCGCCATCTGCAACGTAGCTAACCGCAAAGCCTTGTTTATCTAGGTATTGGCATAGGAGTTTACACAGTTTTATGTCGTCATCGACAACGAGAATTTTGATTTGAGTTTCACTGTTCAAGTTATTTATTTCCCTTTAAATAAGGTGAGTAAATTATAGCTATATAATTTTATTAAAACATTGTTAATTTAGCATTGAATGATTATGTGATTCTATACCCTAAAGTCTCGCTGTTACATTTTGTTACAAATTCGTTATGTTAAGACATATTTTCGATACACCTACTATTTATACTTGAATCGTAATTCATTGGCACCGCAATGGAATCATTGTGGGTAGTTAAATTAAAATTTCACACGAGTAGGTACACAATGAAAAAAATTCTAATAGGGCTTTGTGCAGTAGGTGTTGCAGGTTATAGCGTAGGTGCAGTTGCTGGAAATGGCCCTATGCATCAACAGCAAAGGCATTTAAATCAAACACTACGACCGATTATTCATCATCTCGGATTAACAGGTGATCCATTATTAAATAGAGATGTTCCTAAGATTAGTAGCCCAGAAGCGCAATTAGGGATGGA
>CBDVDU010000278.1:0-3338 GCA_965372825.1 uncultured Gammaproteobacteria bacterium
CCGGCTTTACCATTTTCTTATTTATCGCATTTTACTTTAGAGTAAAAATGCATGAAGAGCCTTGGGCGGAAGAGATGTTTGGTGCTGACTGGGAAAAATATAAGAATAATGTGCCGAGATGGCTGCCGCAGACTAAAGGCTATTATCCAACGAATAATCTATAAAGGTACGCGGTGCATCCCTTCTACTTATTTCCACTCCAAAGCTCGACTAAGTACCTACGTAAAATTAAACTACCACTTTAATAATATGCATTAGCTGACTGGTATGCCCGTAGGTTCTAATTTATTCGTACCGAAAAAGCCCATTAAGGAATGCACATTAAATAAAACCCGAAACTTTAGATTATGGAGCACTGCCAGTCCTTGAAGGACTGGCAGTGCTTTCGGATGTTATTAAATTTTGATTCCTAAGCACAAGGTACGAATAAATTCGAACCTACAAAGAGCATTTTGTAATTACGCCTCGGTACTTAAATTAAAAATATTTATGAAGACCATCAAATATCTTGTTTCCCTATCACGCTCATAATCTCGACCATATCCCCTTCAATACGATAATAGATAGTATCTGCACCACATACGCTATGTCTGTACCCTTCGCGAATATGATCTACGGCTTGATACAAATAAGGTTGTTCAGCAATCTTTTCAAAACGATCAAAGAACTCAAAATAATATTTGTCCGCCTGTGCTTCCCCATGTTTGATAACGCCATACTGATGGATTCTTATTAGATCGCTTTCCGCCTCTTGGCTTAGTCTATAAATCCCCATTATGTCGCAATTTTTCCTTAGATTTAGCCAGGATTTCACCACGAGCCAGATCAGTAAAACCGCTTTTCTCTGCTTTAATTAATTTTTCTCGTATAAAATCAAGTTCATTTTGCTGTGCTCTGGCTTTTCGTATTAAATCGTTCACAACCTCACTTTTACTTGTATATTCTTCGCTTTCAACTTGATCATTAAGCCAATTATTATTGGGTGTTGTGAATGAAATACTTTGTCTTGTCATCGTAAACCCTCCTGAAAATAAGTTTGGTTCAATATTACATCATAACTGAACCAATTAAGCATAGAATAGTAAAACATTTATCAGACTATCCTTATTCCAGCTTTCATCATTATGTTAAACAAGGAATATATTCAGCTGATTGGGGAGCGAACTATGAACCCAACTTTGGTTTTAATGAGTTACATAATATTGAATAAAGGTACCCAATGCGTACCCTACAATTTAAAACCTCAAATCCTCAATAACGCCACGTTTTTGTTGCTCATGCTGCTCAGAAAAACTCTCCCACACTCCAGCTTCATGCGCTAACTGCTTAAAGTTCTCTGAACGATTAGTCATTTCAGACGCCACTAACATCAGTTCTAATTCTAATGGCGGCATAGCTTTCATTAAGGACTTAACCAAGCCTCGGTTGACACCATTCACACCAAAATCGCCCAAGGATAAAGCGCGAGAAAAACCGTAAAACTGCTGTATTCGGCTTTCACATAACTGTGCATACCGCGCACTTTTAGCCGTATTTTTTAAAGACTCAGAAATAGCTAAAGATGCGACTGCGGCATTATAAAAGGCATTCTGAATACCATGTGAAAAAACAGGATCAACGAAGCCCGCGGCATCGCCAATACAATAATAATTTTCCTTACACGTTTGCGTTGCATAATAAGAATAATCAGGACGATACTGCAAAGAGCCTTCAATCAGTTGCGCATCGCGTAACAGCTCTTTTAAATGCGGTAAACGCGCGCAACTTTGTTTAAAATAAGTTTCACGCTGCTGCTTATCCATGCCTTTCATTTTATCGGATTGCACAATCAAACCGACACTGGTTTTCTCACGCAAGACTATATGCCAAAGCCAGCCATCTTCATGGGACATAACAAAAGTCACCGGTGCTATGTTTTTAATTTCTGAATGGTGGTGGCTCTGACGATCCACACCGGCATAGCGCGAATCTTTAAAATAGCCCCATAAAGATAAAAAATTCATCTCAGAACTAATGTTGTGTCGCGTATCTAATTGATGTGCCAACAAAGAACTATGGCCACTGGCATCAACCACAAAACGACATTGAATAGTTCCCGCGACATTCTCCTCCCCACGGGTATCAATATAAGAAACAATAGGCTCAGCTGTCGATAAATCCACTTTTTTAACGGCTACACGATTAAAAACTAACGCGCCTTGCTGTTTAGAGTGCTCCAGCAATAAATTATCAAAAATATCTCGCTCTACATGCAGCCCGGGGCGCGTATAGCCATAATCAGAAAATAAAATTTGATGAACTTTACCATCCCATACTGTAATGCCACCTGCTTTTCTCAGAAAACCTTGCTGCTGAATTTTCTCAGAAACGCCTAGCTGATCGGTAAACTTCCAAAAATGAGGAATTAAACTTTCACCCACTTGATTACGTGGAAACTCAGCACGTTCAAGTAGCACGACATCCACACCGCTTTTAGCTAAGTGTGTTGCAGCGCTACTTCCCGCCGGACCTCCACCAATAACCAGTACGGTGCATTTCTTAGGGATTACCTGCTGCATCATTTTATAGGTATTTTTTAGATGTTAAGCTTAAACGCAAGTTACTTACCAACTGATTTTAATGGTAGCTTTCCTTGTTTTTCTATATCAGACTTTGGTTTACCATTTGATCGAGCTTGCACATCTTGCGCTAACTCCATTACTATCCTTACTTGCTCATCAAGCGCACCTTCTGGAGTACCTGAGCGATTCAAAATTATCTTTAGTTCACCCATGATTTCTTTAGTATTAGTGTCCTTATTTGTCATTTTTTCTCCTTAAGTTTAAATCGCTGGGCAGAAGCATTGCCCACCGCACTGTTAATCCTGGATACGACTTACTTTGTCATTCTCAAAATGAACAATAAAGGTATTAAAACGCGAACTCCAGTAAGTCCATCCATTCGAATCTAAAGAAGGTGTTCGAGTTATCGGCGGATAACCAATAGCAACTTGCACTGCCGCCCTAGACATACCTTTTGCTACAGTGCCTTTTTTAATATTGTCACGTTCCAGACGATTAAAACGAGATAAATTCACCGCTTGTTTTGCAAAAAGTTTAGCAAAGGTTTGATATACATCATCCCCTGTATGCTTGGCAATGCTCTTAACTAATAACTCTGTATTCGTCTGGGTCAGCTTAACTTTAATCGCATTAGACCCAATCTCTAATAATTCGACCGGCGTATTAACAGCTAGCAAAGTACCTCGACGATAATTGGTCGTACGGTAAACACCTTTTTCGTACATCATCGTTATTTGTGTATAGTAAGTTTCCCCTAGCTGTACACCTGCAGGTAAT
>CBDVDU010000279.1:0-3308 GCA_965372825.1 uncultured Gammaproteobacteria bacterium
GGTGAGGAGAATAAAATCAAGGCTTTATCTTATTTCCCCTCATCCAACCTTCTCCTTCTGGAGAAGGCTTTTAGACTTGTGTAGATACCTGTGATTGTAGGGCGGACTTCAGACCGCCCTACGAGTTATAAGCTGTTCCGTCTTAAGTTCATAGCCTAAAATTGAACAATGGGCTTTGCATCAATAGTTGACTGACCCCTTCCTTGATTTCGAATTGGGCGTTACCTTGCAAATACAAAGCGGTGCTATTTATTATAAAAGCAGCTTGTATAAAAAACCCCTTATTTACAATGTAAATAAGGGGTTTTTTATGTTTGAGTTGCAGTCGTTAGGCGAGGATGCTAACTGCGCCCTTTAGTTTTTTCATAGCATTTTTTTCTAGCTGTCTAATGCGTTCTGCTGATACATTATAGCGCTCTGCTAGTTCATGTAAGGTCAGCTTTTTTTCTGTTAGCCAACGACTGGCAACAATATCTTGGCTACGCTCATCTAAATCCTGTAGTGCATTACTCAATAGTGTCTCTTTATGATTCGTCCAATCGGAATTCTCCAGTAACAAAGCAGGATCAGTATTATGTTGCTCTAAATAGGAAACGGGAGAACTATAAGATTCTTCGCCTGAGTCAGTCTCGGGTAAGTCAAAAGCCATATCTTTGCCGTCAAGACGCGTTTCCATTTCGTAAACTGTTTTAAGGTCTACATTGAGGTTTTGTGCAATTGCTTCGGCTTCATCTTTAGAAAGCCAGCCTAGATTTTTCTTAGATTTACGTAAATTGAAAAATAGTTTGCGTTGTGATTTTGTGGTCGCAATTTTTACAATGCGCCAGTTTTTTATCACGTATTCATGGATTTCTGCACGAATCCAATGCACAGCAAAAGAGACTAAGCGTATACCTAGATCTGGATTGAAACGTTTGACGGCTTTCATAAGGCCTATATTGCCTTCTTGAACGATATCGTTCATAGGTAAGCCGTAACCATTATAGCCGCGTGCTACATGAGCTACGAAACGTAGATTCGCCATAACTAGCTGTTTAGCTGCTTCAAGGTCTTCGTGATCTCTAAAGCGAATAGCGAGTTCGCACTCTTGTTCTGCATTTAATTTATTAGTTTGACCGACAACATTTAGATAAGAGTCAAAGTTCCCAGCTGTTAATGTAATAGGTAAGGCTAATGAATTAGACATGATTACTCCCAAAATTTACTTGCCTCGATTTTAGCACTCAATAAGGAGGAGTGCTAATAAAATTACAAATTTGCGTAGAGATTCAAGAAAACTTTAAAATATAGAGTAAAATAAACGATTGATAAAAATTAATGAGAGAGTTTAATGGATAGTAAGTTGTTAGATATTTTGGCCTGCCCAATTTGCAAGAGTTCTTTAATCTACGATAAAGCCGCGCAAGAGTTAATTTGTAAAGCAGATCGTTTGGCATTTCCTGTGCGTGACGATATACCGGTTATGTTGGAAGATGAAGCAAGAGCTTTAACAAGTGAAGAAATTGAACAATTAAAATGACCAGTGCATTTAAAGTCGTTATTCCTGCACGATACGGATCATCTAGGTTACCTGGAAAGCCATTATTAATGATTGCGGGAAAGCCTATGGTTTTCCATGTTTGTGATAGAGCTAAAGAAGCGGGCGCAGAGCAAATCGTTGTGGCAACAGATGACCGCAGAATCTTAGAGGCAGTTAATGACTATGGCTTTGATGCGGTTATGACCCGTACTACTCATGAGAGTGGTACGGAGCGTTTAGCAGAAGTGGCTGAGATTTTTCAATGGCATCAAGATGATATTATTGTTAATTTGCAAGGTGATGAACCCTTGATTCCTGCTGAATATATTTCGCTTACTGCGCAATCTTTAGCCGCGCAGTCTATTGCCGGAATAGCTACTTTAGCGGCTGAGATAGTTGAGTCTGAGGAAATCTTTAACCCGAATGCGGTTAAAGTTGTTTTAGATAAACTCAATTATGCGCTTTACTTTAGCCGCGCTGCTATTCCTTGGGATAGAGAGGCTTTTAAGCAACAACAAATTGGCTCGATTAAGAGTGATACTTATTTTAGGCATATCGGCATGTATGCCTACCGAGTTAGTTTTCTACAGCGGTATGTGCAGTGGGATGCGTCGGCTTTAGAGCGAATTGAAATGCTAGAGCAGTTAAGAATTCTCTGGGAAGGTGAAAAGATATTAGTGGCTAAGGTTGCTAAAGCGCCGGAGGCTGGGGTTGATACGCAGGAAGATTTACTCAGAGTCGAGCGCAGTTTAGCTCGCTAGTTGGTCTTTTGTGGTCAATTGATACTTTGCTAACGCGGCAATTTCTTCATCAATATCGCTGATAAAATGCTCGAGAAAATAGCCTCGTTTAACAATAATATAGCGGACAAAATGGTTTTCATCATAAATTAAGTTCTTTAATATTGTGGGCAGGCAATGTTTAGCAACGGTTGCCCTGACTTTCCAGCTTTTATCTTTAGCAAGTTGTTCGTGACCGTATTTTATCCGAGCGACAGTCGAGCGAACTAAGGCGGACTTATCATTAACTAATATTTTTAGTGCGAATCCCTGATTGGCGGCTTCTAGGCGTATGTATTCATCCGTTTCTGCCCGTATATTAGCGTATGTATAAGACTTGTCATATAAGGTGATGCTATCTTCTGTCATGAGTTTTTAAGAGGCAATAAATTCACGGTGTTGACTTTTAGAGTTTTATTGTACATTTTTTATAAGGTAGTTTTGTGCGCTATTTCTCGCTAATCAGGAAATTATACATGCTTGTGGAGTTGTTCAATATCCTGTGTCGTTAGTTTTTTATTATGTAATGCGCTAGCAATTAAAGCTTGTTGAATGCCTAATTTTTTTAAGTGCAGTAAATCTTCATTATGACGAATACCTCCCGCAGCAATAAAGTGATGTTGAGGGTAAGTATTACAATAATAATGCAGTTTTTCTAAATCCGGCCCGTTGTTTTTTCCAACTAAACCTAAGGTCATAATAATAAGTTCTTTAGGCCATAACGCGGATGACTCATATAACATCGCATCGCCCATTATTGTATGCTCGGAGTTAAAATCTAAAGATAAGATAAAGTCGGGTGTCAGTTGTCGTTCTTTAGCTAAACTTTTTGGGTTAATAGATTCTGTACCAATAATGGGCGTCAGTTGTTTATTGTTTGCCGGGTTATAGCACTTTTTAAGTGAGCCAGAATCAATCATAAAGTTTAACTGTGGGTAGCGAATAAACAAGGCATTAATTAAGTCTTGATTATTTCCTAGACCCATTAAAGCATCAAGGTCAGCAATATA
>CBDVDU010000280.1:0-3299 GCA_965372825.1 uncultured Gammaproteobacteria bacterium
CGGCGTATTTAACTGAGTCATCGGCGGGGTAATCAGTAAAATTTTAATTACGCGACTCTAAACTTAATTACCATAAACCGTTAAATTCCAACTGGTGCCTAAAATCACCACAATTTTTTCCAATTGCACATTATTATCTGCTTCTGCGGAATTAATCATGGCAATATAACGCTCAAATGCGACGGCATTTTTTTCGCGCCAGGTTTCTAATTTCAGTGCAATACTCTTGCCTTCTTCTGCCAATACACTTTGCAGTAACACACAACAAACTTGATGATATTCATCAATCATTGAGCGCCGAGAAAGTGCCTGCCAAGTCGTCTCTTGAGGTAATAAAATAATTTGACTACGTAGCCAAGCAAGATTCAACACTTCATCCTGATAAAACAGCCCCTTAGTGACTTCCTGTAAAGAACAATGACTTTTCTTCTGCACTTTGACCGCATTTAAACAAGAAAATAAGACGTCTATTTGAGCAATTTTTAAGGCTAATACCGAATTTACGCCAGCCTTAATTAAATCATCAACGGCCTTATCAATATATTTTTGTTCTTTTTCTGTTACCAATCCATTTAAATTATCGGCCAACTCGGCAATGCTTTGTACATAATGATTATCTCCTCCTTCACCTTGAGGTTCACTACGCGAACACCAATACATAGCACGTTCAATTAACTGCCTAAGTCGCAATTTAATATCATCTAATACTGGCTTACTAACCACACCATCTAACTCACTCTGCATTTTCCAGATCAAATCAATTTCAAAAATACGACATACCCAGCTATAAGTATTGACTAAGCCCGATGCAGAACAGCTTAACTCTTCCATAAAACGATGCGGAAAGACAATACCTAACCGATTAATCAAACTATTAATTAACCGATTGGCAACGATTTCTTTGCCTAAGCGATGCTCTTGGATTTCTTTAGCGTAAGATTGCTGCAAAGGCTCAGGAAAATAAGCTGATAGTTCATGTTGATACAGCGCCAAATTAATGTGCTCAGACTCAGACAGTAATTTTGTTTTCAATAGCAGCTTGGTATAAGCGAGTAATACAGAAATTTCCGGACGAGTCATACCTTTACCGGAAATTTTACGTGTTTGAATTTCCTTATCGTTAGGTAGTTTTTCTAAAGCACAACTCAAGTGTGCCTTTGTCTCTAAAGTCGTCATTAGCTGTTTTAGAGCAGGTAACTGTTGCACTGATTCATTTTGAATCATGGTAATCGCATGATTTTGCTGGTAGTTATTCAATAGTACCAACTCGGCAACTTGATCCGTCATACTTTCCAGCAATGCATCTCGCTGCTTAGCCGTCATATCGCCTTGCAGTAATAACTCATTTAACAGAATTTTTATATTCACTTCATGATCTGAACAATCCACACCACCAGAATTATCTATCGAATCGGTATTAATACAGCCCTTATTCAACGCATATTCAATACGCCCTCTTTGAGTAAGACCTAAATTCCCACCCTCACCCACGACTTTACAACGTAATTGCTCGCCATTAATACGCAAAGCATCATTAGTCTTATCACCCACATCGCTATTGCTCTCTGAGTGCGCTTTAACATAAGTACCAATACCGCCATTCCAAAGTAAATCTACTGGAGCAGTCAAGATGGCTTTAATCAATTCATTGGGCGATAATTTTTGTGCTTTAACTGCCAGCGCTTCTCTTACCGCATCACTTAAGACAATCACTTTATCTTGACGGGAATACACACCGCCACCTGCTGAAATCAGGCTGGCATCATAATCACCCCAGCCTGATTTTTCTAAATTAAATAAGCGTTGTCGTTCTTGGAAGCTAGTGTCTGTATTCGGATTGGGGTCAAGAAAAATGGACTCATGGTTAAAAGCAGCCACTAATTTAATATTACTGGATAACAGCATACCGTTACCAAAAACATCCCCTGCCATATCGCCTATACCAGCTACAGTAAAAGCATTATGTTGAATATCAATACCGAGTCCATCAAAATGGTGCTGTACTGAAACCCAAGCTCCGCGCGCAGTAATGCCCATTTCTTTATGATCGTAACCAGCAGAGCCCCCCGACGCAAAAGCATCACCCAACCAAAACTGGTAGTTTTTAGACAGTTCATTCGCATAATCCGAAAAGCTTGCCGTCCCTTTATCCGCAGCCACCACTAAATAAGGGTCATCACCATCATAGCAATTCATTTGTTTGGGTTTGAGCACCTGATTTCCTGCATAGTTATCAGTAAGATCTAATAATCCTCGAATAAGAATGCGATAACAAGCGACACCTTCGGCAAAGAAATCCGCTTTGGCACATACAGTTTTAACGACAAAACCGCCTTTAGACCCTGTTGGTACAATAACTGCATTTTTAGTCATCTGTGCTTTCATTAAACCTAGCACTTCCGTTCTAAAATCTTCACGCCTATCTGACCAACGCAAGCCCCCGCGCGCCACAGCTCCACCACGCAGATGTATACCCTCCATACGCGGCGAGTAAACAAATATCTCGAAATAAGGAACAGGAGATGGAATTCCGTCAATTTTTGCTGAATTAAATTTAATGGAAAAATAAGGAACACCCTTTTCATCAACCGTTCGATTGAAAAAATTAGTCCGTTCAGCCGCTAAAATTAAATTCAAATAGCGCCTGAGAATTCGATCCTCATCCAAAGATTTAACTTGCTCAATCAAACTTGAGATTTCTGCTAAAAGTACCTCGGTATCGGTGATGCTTTCTGCAAACTTAAAGCGCGCAGTAAATAATTGCACCAGTAATTTAACAACATTGGCATTATGGGTTAAAGTTTGTTCGACATAACTTTGACTAAAAGTAATGCCAATTTGTCTTAAATAAAAATACAAGGCTCTAAGAATATTCACTTCTCGCCAGTTTAAACCGGCATTAATCACTAGGGCATTAAAACCATCATTTTCCACACGTCCCGCCCAACATTGCTCAAAGGCCTCTTGAAAGCGTGGCTTTAACAATTCTAAATCGAGATCGGCAACATTCGCATAGCCCAAACCGAAATCATGTATCCAAAAATGTTTATCCTTGCCTTTTTTAGCGACTTCATAGGGATGTTCATTGCAAACTTTAACCCCCATGTTTTCTAACATAGGCAGACTATGTGACAAGGTGGCTAATTCTCCAAAACAGTACAATTTAAAATATAATTGCTTTTGTTCTGTGGCTGTCAGTGGACTATACAAAACACCTAATACCTACAATTCAGCCTTCGAAATATTCTCAAAGCGCTTTAAATCCAATAAGGCATAGCGCGCTGAAACCGATTCTTTAT
>CBDVDU010000281.1:0-3294 GCA_965372825.1 uncultured Gammaproteobacteria bacterium
TACAACATAAATTTCTTGAACTCCAGAAACTTGCTGAATTAAAACTTGGTTTAAATCGAGAAAATTGAAGGCTAACAATTCAAATAAGGTTTTCGCTAAAATAAGAGTAAAAAATGGAGCAAGAAAAAAACGTAATGCGAAAAAAACATGTTCCGGAATAAGTGGGATGCATTTCATAATGAATTGACCTTATTGTCAGATATAAATCCAATAATAGCACTTTCATTTAAATCTACTTCATCAAAATAGGCACAGCACTTAGCAATTTTTGCGTATATGGGTGTTGAGCATGTCTTAATATTTGTTCAACACTGCCCTGCTCGACAATTTTCCCCTCATACATAACCGCAACATCATCCGCTATTTCAGCGACAACTGCGAGATCATGAGTGATAAACAAATAACTGATATTTTGTGTCTTTTGCAAAGATTTTAATAACTCAATAATTTGCTTTTGTACCGAGACATCTAATGCAGAAGTCGGCTCATCACAAACAATTAATTTTGGCTTAACCGCTAAAGCACGGGCAATGCAAATTCGTTGCCTTTGTCCGCCAGAAAATTCATGAGGAAACCGGTATAAAGCTGTTTCATCCAAGCCCACTTGCTTTAACAGCTCCGTGACCTGCACGACTATTTCTTTCGCCTCTGTCTTAGGATGTAAAGTGCGTATACCTTCCGCAATAATATCCAGCACATACATACGCGGATTCATTGCTGAAAACGGGTCTTGAAAGACAATTTGCATCGCAGCACGCTGAACACGTAGCTGTTCTCGCGATAATGTTGCTAAATCTACACCCTGAAAATCTACTCGTCCCGATGTGCTAGGAATTAAACTTAACAATCCCTTTCCCAGCGTTGTTTTACCGCAACCAGACTCGCCCACTAAAGCCAGTGTTTTACCGGCTCCTAAAGTAAAACTGACACCATCGACCGCTTTAACATGATCCACTATGCGCTTAAGCAGACCTTTTCTAATCGGGTAATGCACTTTAAAATCAGTTAGCTTTAAAAGATCCACAGAATCAGATTTCTGCTGTTCCGCTTGATAATTTATATCAGGTAAAGCCTGTAATAATTTTTGCGTGTAGCTGTGCTGCGGACGGCTAAAAATCGCCTTATTATCCGCTGTTTCGACTATATTTCCCGACTGCATAACAGCCACTCGATCAGCCATATTTGAGACTAATGCTAAATCATGACTAATTAACCATAAAGCCATGCCATTTTGTTGTTGTATGCTTTTTAATAAATTTAATATTTGCGCCTGAATAGTGACATCCAAAGCAGTGGTGGGTTCATCAGCAATTAATAAATCAGGCTCACCCGCTAAAGCAATAGCAATCATCACGCGCTGCCGTTGACCACCGGATAATTGATGTGGGTATTCATTAATACGACGCTGCACATCAGGAATACCTACTTGCTCCAATAAAGCCAAGACTTTCTCAGTACATTGCACCTTATTCAAAGCAAAATGCAGCTGTATGGTTTCCGCGATTTGCTGACCAATCGTCATCACCGGATTCAATGAACTCATAGGATCTTGAAAGATCATGGCAACACGTCGCCCGCGCACCTGACACAGCTCAGATTCTGGCGTACGCAAAATATCAATATCAGCCAACTGTATCGTATCAGCTTGTAAATAAGCTTGTGTTGGATGTAAGCGTAAAACTGATAAGGCTGCTAAAGATTTACCCGACCCTGACTCGCCAACTAAGGCAAAAGTTTCACCTTTATTGATTTGAAAACTAATGCCATTAATAACCGACTGCCCAGCAAAACTCAGTTGTAAATTTTCTACCGTTAGTAATATCTCAGTCATGATTCAGCTCGTCTAGGGTCAAAGGCATCGCGCACCGTATCAGCAAATAAATTAGCCGCTAGCACCAAGCTAAACATAAACACAAATGAAGCGGCTAATGACCACCAAACAATAGGCTCTCTCGCCATTTCTAAACGCGCGCCATTAATCATATTGCCCCAGCTATAAGTCGTCGGATCTACCCCAATATTCACATAAGACAGTACCGCTTCAGCTAATACCAAGGAGCTAAAATCCAACACTACAGAGATCAACACAATATGCATGACATTAGGCAGGATATGTCGATATAAAATAAGATAGCGAGGCACTCCTAAAGCTTGAGCAGCTTGGACATATTCCATTTCGCGTAATTTCAACGTTTCCGCACGCAATAATCGACATAATCCCGTCCAACTGGTGACACCTAAAATCAAACAGAGAAATAATAAACGCATATCCGCACGCGCCACTAGACTCGTAAATTGCTCTTGATGATTAGCCATATACACTTGCACCATAAGGATAGAGGCTGCAATCAATAGCACACCTGGAATAGAATTTAAGGTCGTATAAATATACTGAATAACATCATCCACCCAGCCACGGAAAAAACCCGCTAAAATTCCAAAAATTATCGCCATTGGTAACATAATTAACGTCGTTAATGAGCCAATCACCAAACCTGTACGAATACTTTTAATCGCTTGATAAAAAACATCCTCCCCAACTTTATCCGTACCTAGAACATGATAATAAGAGGATAAATCAACCAGCATATAGCTAATCGTACTGATCAAAAAGAGCGTTGCAAAAACCGTATTAACCGCTTTATTGCTAAAGAATGGTAACTTTTTTAAGTAGTGATAAGCGCAAAAAATAAGCAAAATAATACCTGCACCTTTAACAAAACCCAGTGCGGCTTTGCCTATAATATCGCCAGTCTTGTCAGCTTCAACATCCTGTAAATGACTTACACCGTACTCTAAGCGAGGATAACTCCAAGAACGTGTTTGATTCTCGGCCACGATGAGTTCTTTACTATATAAATAGGCAGAAAACGGCGCGGAATAACTTTTCTCTTGTTTTAAACGTATAGGATTCGCCCAATAATCTAAAACACTAATCATTTCATTCTGCTTACTGTCACTCGGCTTAAAATGCACAGAATCCAATAAGCCAATAAACATAAAACACAGTAGCACAACCAAGGAAACCATTGCAGTTCGACTGTGGGTTACTTTTTTCCATGGGCGAATAAATTGCTCTTTTTTGCGCACGTTAAAAACGGCTAAAATAAGCACTGAAATCAAGATAAAAATCAGTGCATCGGTCCATAAAATAATCATATCTGTGTGATAAGTATTAATTGTCAGTTAGGTTTCTTTGATTATGCTCTTAGCCCTCCCTTGCTGGGGAGGGTTGGGTGGGGAGAATTTAAATTTAAGTTCTTTTTCTTTTGTTAAGGTTGAAGTGTTTTTTAA
>CBDVDU010000282.1:0-3292 GCA_965372825.1 uncultured Gammaproteobacteria bacterium
ACTAAACCGGCTATTACAATTTGTTTGGGGTGTTCTTTTTCCACCTTTTTATTTCTTTTGGTGTTTGGGGGGTAAAACCCCACGCCCTACTTAGCGCTATGTCCCGTTTTAAATAGTTAGTCTAATTACCTACTACTAACCAATAATAGTCGTAATGGCATTAAAAAATTAAGCAAATTTTAGCACAGTACAGCAAGCCTCAATAGAATAACATCCGTTACTTTTATTTGCCGGTTGACAACTGTTAAAATGGCTTATGAAATTATTAATCTCCCAAACACAGCTCTTTCTTCTGCTCGCCAGCCTGCTGATCCTTAGCGCTTGTGTACAAACACCCACAGGGGAATTTGTACCTTCCTATCAAGCAGAAACAGGCAAGCCTTATGCTGACGTGCTTGCCGAACTAGAAATTGCTATTTCCGAACATAATTTCAGAATTACCGGACACAGTCGCGTGGGTAAAGTCATTCGTGACCGCGGCACAAAAGACTTCCCCGAATACGATACCTTACAATTTTGTAATCTCAGCCATGCAAAAACATTATTGCTTATGTCGCCTCACTCGGTACGCTACATGCCGTGTAATATTGTTACTTACCAATTTCAAGGTAAAACTATAGTTCGCACGCATTTAATGCCGACAGATACCAATAATCCTGAGCTCAATAGCTTTTCTGCTGAGATGAACATCATGTTGAAAGCGATTGTTGATTTTGCCGTAGAATAAAATAAAGACAAGACTTTAACCACAGAGGGCGCAGAGAAAAACACTTCCCGTCGTTTTTTCTTTTGCACTTAAATGCAAGTTAACCCAACCTTCGATATACCAAAATGAACCACTTTATCTGGGATTTTGATCCTGTTTTAGCTAGCTTTCAGCATATTCGTATTCATTGGTATGGCCTGATGTTTGCCTTAGCGCTACTTAGTAACTATTTACTGATGCACTGGATTTATTGGCGTGAACTCGGTAGCACCGAAGATGTCGACCGCCTGCTTTGGTATTGCATCGGCGGCACAGTGCTTGGTGCTAGATTAGGCCATGTTATTTTTTACAATCCTGCTTACTATTTAAACAATCCAGGCAAAGTTTTTGCTATTTGGGAGGGCGGGCTCGCTAGTCATGGCGGAGTGCTCGGCGTTTTAATTGCCTTGTATATTTATCAGCGTAAAGCCAGCTTTAATTACTTGTGGATATTAGATCGAGCTGCAATTGCCGCCTCTTTTAGCGGTAGTTTGATTCGTGTTGGTAATTTTTTAAATTCAGAAATTGCAGGCACCGCTAGCGATGCACCATGGGCCGTTATTTTTACGCGTATCGACGAAATCCCAAGACACCCAGTACAACTCTATGAAGCGATTAGTTATGCCGGCATTTCTTTTTTTCTTTTCTATTGTTATAAGCGCAGCAAATCATTTGATTTGAATGGCCGCTTATTTGCTTGGTTTCTAATTCTTATCTTTAGCGCGCGCTTTATTCTGGAATTTTTTAAAATAAATCTTAACAGCGACAGCAATAATTTCTGGCTAGACACAGGGCAACTACTGAGCATCCCATTTATCTTAATCGGCTGCTATTTCCTCTACCGATCACGCAAAAGTTTATGAGCCAATATCCAAACTTCAAAATTCGCATGGCGGTTTATGCCTTAAAACAAGGCGAAATTATTGCCTATCCTACAGAAGCGGTTTATGGCCTAGGCTGCGACCCATTAAATGAAACTGCCGTCTTAAATTTACTTAATATCAAGCAACGCCCAATTCACAAAGGGCTAATTTTAGTTGCCTCTGATTTTGCGCAATTACTCCCTTTTCTTAAGCCTACCACCAGTATGCTTAATCAAATCATACCTAGCTGGCCTGGACCTGTGACTTGGGTTATTCCCGCTCAAGCTTGGGTGCCGAAATATTTAAAAGGCGAGCATGATTCCTTAGCGGTACGCGTTAGTGCACACCCACTGGTACAACAACTGTGCTCCACTTATGGCGGTGCGATTGTTTCTACTAGCGCAAATATTAGCAAGCAAGCTCCCGCTCGCTCAGCCTTAGCCGTGCGCCAAAATTTAAACGCCGAAAGTATATTCATACTCTCTGGCGCAACGCCTAAACACGCACAACCCACCGCTATTTATAATGCATTAGATGGAAGTTGCCTACGCGTTTCTTAGATGCCCCTTCTATTTTAAATATTCACTAATGTTACGCATTCCCTATAAAACATTAGTATCACATCCGCCTATGCATTCCCCAGCAAGAGCGGTTGAAATAATAAGGTAATATGTTGTGGGAGTGGCTTTAGCCACGATTTCATACAAGTCGCGGCTAAAGCCACTCCCACATCATGCCCCTTAAACTTTTTGTCAGTACCTAGCCTGACAGAGAATTAGCTGTGATGAATATTTTAAATATGCATTAAACACAGGTATAATCAATCGTTTTTTGCTAACGAAATAAGCGACTTTTTCGCTATGCCGTCAGCGTGTTATCTTTGCAGGAGCAGTTAATGACCGCATTAGTGGGTATTATCATGGGTTCGACCTCAGACTGGGAAACGATGAGTTTCGCAGCTGAAAAATTAGAACTACTCGGCATCCCTTTTGAAGTCGAGGTAGTTTCCGCTCATCGTACGCCAGATAAACTTTTTTCTTATGCTGAAAGTGCAGAAGGCAAAGGTTTAGAAGTCATTATTGCCGGTGCAGGTGGCGCAGCTCATTTACCCGGTATGGTAGCCGCAAAAACCATCGTTCCTGTATTAGGCGTTCCAGTGCAATCAAAAGCATTGAATGGCATGGATTCTTTATTATCTATCGCACAAATGCCTGCAGGAATCCCAGTAGGCACCTTAGCAATTGGTAAGGCGGGGGCTGCTAATGCTGCTCTATTAGCGGCTGCGATTATTGCCAATAAACATAATGAATATAAAGCCCCATTAAATGCTTTTCGCCTAGCACAAACAGAGGCTGTTTTGGCTAATTCAGACCCTCGGGAGCTCACTTAATGGTTATTGGTATTTTAGGTGCAGGACAATTAGCGCGCATGTTAGCGCTTGCCGGCAAGCCATTAGGCCTTAAATTTATCTTTTTAGACCCAACACCTGAATCTTGCGCTGCTGATCTAGGCAAACACCTTATTGGTGACTACACCGATAAAGCACTATTAACCCAATTCGCAGCAGAAGCCGACATTATCACCTATGAATTTGAAAATGTCCCAGTGGAAATCATTCACTTTCTAGCTGAAAGTACGCCCGTCTATCCACCGGAAAAAGCGTTAGCAATAGGCCAAGATCGCA
>CBDVDU010000283.1:0-3258 GCA_965372825.1 uncultured Gammaproteobacteria bacterium
CTTTTCAGTTTTGGTGCAGTCAGCCGTGGGGCGATTTACGCACTCAAAGCGCGCGGGTTTAGAGATATCACAATCTGCATTCAGCGCCCCGACCACGAGGTACGTGAAGAGGTACTTGATTGTCACTATGTCCGAATTCGAAATGGCAATGAGGGTGAGGCACGCATGTTGGTGGTGCAACATGATGGATCTGAGCGGCCGTTGACTGACCTTATCAGTGAAGCTGATATCATCATAAACGGAACCTTTCAAGAAACGGAAAATCCCACCCATTTTGTGACCGAAGCGGAAAGCTCATGCCTCAAGCCCAACAGCCTGATTATTGATGTTAGCTGCGATGAAGGTATGGGATTCTTTTTTGCCAAACCAACCACCTTCAAGAATCCAATGTTTAAACATGAAACGATAGATTACTACGCTGTGGATCATACTCCAAGCTATCTCTGGGAAAGTGCCACGCGCTCAATCTCTGCCGCTCTCATTGTCTATTTACCGGATGTGGTAACGGGACGTGATAGTTGGCAGAAAAATGAGACTATTCGACGGGCTGTAAATATTGATCGCGGCGTGATTCAGGATCCCAATATTCTGTCGTTTCAAAACCGTGAGCCGCACTACCCCCACGCCCACATCAATTCGGTTGAAAATACTGTCTGAAATAATGTTAATGCCAGGTCATGGGGTCAGCTAACTTGATTTTTCAATTAATTTCAAGAAAAACAACTAGGCTTACAGCACAGAGATAAAACCAACCTGATATCCTCTCTAGATACTTCAAATACCCTGATGAAACTTATGGGAAGTAACACGTAAGCCGGACGTAGGCTGGAATAGCGTAACGTTTTCCGGCATATTGTGCTCATGGATGAATCGGCTTGCTACCAATGGTGGAAAACGCTAACGCTATTCCACCCTACTGACCAGCCAAGATTATTGACATAGTTATCATAAATGATAATATTCAACCCATGCAATGGCATATATCGTTTTACAATCAAAAAGTAGAGGCTGAAACACTGTCTTTTCCGAAAGGCATTTTAGCTACTATTTACATATAGCTGAAATGATAGAGGAATGTGGTCCAGCACTTGGTTTACCGTATACAAAATCTTTAGGTAAAGGTCTTTTTGAAATCAGAGCCAAAGGCACTGAAGGAATTGGAAGGTCATTCTTTTATTAAAAAGTCTCAGAAAACGCCTAATAAGGAAATGGAAATAGCTCGTAAAAGGTTAAAGGAGGTTAAATCATGAGACCATCATTCTCAGATTTTAAGAAAAAGGCATTAGAAAATTCAGAGGTAAAGCAAGAATATGAAAACCTTACCCCTGCTTACACTCTTAGAAAGCAGTTAATTAAAATACGTAAGGATGCAGGCTTCACTCAAGAAGAGCTTGCAGAAATTTTACATACCAAGAAAAGTAATATTTCTAGGCTAGAGAATGTTAATTCTAATGTTTCTCCAAAACTATCCACTATTGAGGAATATGCTAAAGCAATGGGGTATCAAATTGAAATAAATTTCATACCTCAAGCTAAACAGCACATAAGCCGGACGTAGGCTGGAATAGCGTAGCGTTTTCCGGCATGCTGCTGGTCACGGATGACGCGGATTGCTACCAATGGTGGAAAACGCTATCGCTATTCCACCCTACTGACTTCAACTCGTAGTCCCTATGGCACCTGCAGAATACAGAAAAACAAAGCTCCTATGAATATCGTTACCCCTTTTTTTCAACAGTGCGCTCAATCGCCTGAAGCAACGGCATTCGTCGAAGAAGATCAAGTCCTCACTTACGCTGATTTTAAATCACACATTGAAAAAATAGCAGCTTTTCTGCAAGCCAAGCAAGTACAAAACCAATGCATCGCCATAGCCCTAGATCGTGGAATAAATGCCGCTAGTGCTATTTATGGCATATTAAGCGCAGGCGCTATTTATCTGCCTTTAGACATTAAAAATCCTGCAACACGCTTAAACTTTATTATCCAAGATGCACAACCTAGTTATATTATTGGACAAGGTAATGCACCTGCTTGGTTAGGTAAATCAGAGTTATGGTTGGATATCGATACTTTGCTTTGTACCTCAGCTGAAAATATAACGCTGCCAGCCGTCGAACCCAGCGCATTAGCCGCTATCCTTTATACTTCAGGCTCTACGGGAAACCCTAAAGGTGTCGCTTTAAGTCACCAAGCGCTAAACAATTTTTCTGCATGGGCAAGTCAAACCTTTGCTATTAATAATCAAGATCGTATTGCCAGCCTTGCGCCTTTTCATTTTGATCTCTCTATCTTTGATTTATTTACCAGCCTAGCCAGCGGTGCGAGCGTTTATTTTCTGCCTTCCCGCCTAAGTTTATCGCCTAGTCGCTTAACAGCTTGGTTAGCTGAAAAGCAGATTAGCAGTTGGTATACTGTTCCTTCTTTGCTAAGTTTTATTGCGCTTAAAGGCGCACTAGACACAACACCACAGCCTCATTTAAAACGCATTTTATTTGCCGGTGAAGTTTTTTCCACACAGCATTTAATCAAACTAGTAGACTTACTCCCTAAAACTGAACTGTATAATTTATACGGCCCTACAGAAACTAATGTGTGCTGTTATTGGCAGGTAGATCGAACGCGTTTAAATATTGAACACACTATTCCGATTGGGATTGCTGCTTGCAATGCAGAGCTGACGATAAATACTAATTCAGGGGAACTACAGGTCAACAGTTTGAATAATTTTTCCGGTTATTGGCAGCAAGGCAAGCTACAAGCACTTAGCCCAGAAACTTATCCGACTGGCGATAAAGTGTCACTCAATCAACACGGCGAATATGACTATCATGGACGATTGGATCGCATGTTAAAATGCTCTGGTTATCGCGTTGAGCCAGCTGAAATTGAACAGTGCATTAATCAATTAGAACATATTGAAAGCTGTGCGGTTATTGGTATTAAAGATACCACCAGCGGGCAACGACCAGTTGCTGTCGTTGTGCTAATAGCTGGCGCGTCTTTAGCAGAAGCGATAAAACCTTTACGCCCGTTGCTCGCGCCTTATATGCAACCTTGTAAATTTATAGTGGTGGATAATTTACCGGTACTATCTAATGGAAAAACTGATTATCAGGCGATACAAAACCTGTTTAATAACTGATGTTACGTAAATTTTAGCATCACAACTGCGGCTACCCACTTAAGACGGGACAAAGCAATGTAGGCTGGGTTAGCTTATCTAGCGAAGCGCAGATAACGTAACCCAGCATGTTA
>CBDVDU010000284.1:0-3254 GCA_965372825.1 uncultured Gammaproteobacteria bacterium
CGCATTAATTTATTCGGAGATTTACTTTTGTAGTGTCACGGATACACCAACAGGCTCAACTTATTTCAAACCGAAAAAAGCGGGTGCAATGGAAGTCACCAGCATTTGGGATTTATTCTTTTATATCCTAATGACGATTCCTTTATATGCAACACTAACACTATTGACGTGGAAGTTATCGCCTGCTGGCGTGAGCTTATTATCAGGTTTTGCAGCGTTATTAATTTACACGGGAATCTGGGTTTTATTCTTCTATAACGTGTATAAAATCGTGCATGTGAATGAAGAGCATTTAATGCAGCCGATTGATGAAATTCATAAATATAAATTCAAGCAAGTAGCGATTTTAGATTTAGCTTATTTAATTACTTTTGGTTCTGAATTAGCTGTTGTTTCGATGTTACCAATGTTTTTCTATGATACTTTTCATGATTCACAAGGTATTACGATGATACAAGCAGGTCTTTCAGCATCAGGCTTTGCTTTTATGAATTTAATTGCCCGTCCAGCAGGCGGCTGGATTAGTGATAAATTTGGTCGTAAACTCTCTTTATCTATTTTCATTGTTGGCTTATCGATTGGTTATTATTGCTTATCACTTATCACGTCTGACTGGCCAATTGCGGGTGTTATTGTCTTAACCATGGCATGTTCATTTTTTGTACAATCAGGTGAAGGTGCAGTTTTTGCGATGGTACCTTTAATTAAACGTCGTATGACTGGACAAATTGCCGGTATGGTTGGTGCTTATGGTAATGTGGGTGCGGTATTATTTTTAACCGTGTTATCGTTTGTGGCTCCTTCAGTATTTTTTACCGTCATTGCTGGTGGTGCTTTAATTGTCTTGATAGCAGTACAGTTTATTGAAGAACCTAAAGGCCATATGGTTGAAGTTCAAGAAGATGGTTCAGTCGAAATGATTGAATTGGATTAAATTCAAAAAATAATCTGACTATGTATAAGCTTCAGCTAATTCACAGTTATTTCGAATAAGTGCAATGTTGTTGATTTAAGCCCTCTCCAAAGGGCATAGGTATCTACACAAGTCTAAAGGCCTTCTCCAGAGGGAGAAGGTTGGGATGAGGGGATTATAAATGTCTGATTTTATTCTCCTTCCCCAACCCCTTCAGCAAAGGAGCGCTAAGGAAGTAAAATTCAATAATATCTGAAAGCACTGCCAGTCCTTTGAGGACTGGCAGTGCTATTTAACCTAAAGTTTGGGTTTTATTGAATGTGCATTCCTAAGAGCAATAATTAACTAAATTAGTGGAAGCTTATAAGTAATCGGGACAAATTATGACGATACCAACACTCAAAATATCCATCGGTTCCTATAGCGATAAAGGTATTAAAGCGAGAAATGAAGATTTCTTAGGCGCTTTAATACCTGGCGGAGCGCAATTAACCCATAAAGGAATTGCTATAGCAATTGCGGATGGCATGAGTGGTAGTGATGCAGGGCATGAAGCGAGTCATTGTTGTGTCGCTAGCTTTTTAAGTGATTATTACAGTACGCCTGATTCTTGGTCAGTTAAACAAGCAGGACAAAAAATCTTATCAGCGACTAACTCTTGGCTTTATAGCCAAGGGCAGCAACGCTATCAATCGACCAAAGGCATGGTTAGCACCTTAAGCATTTTGGTACTAAAATCAACAACCGCACATTTATTTCATATTGGTGATTCACGTATTTACCGTTTGCGTCAGGGTAATTTGGAGCAAATGACACGAGATCACCGCGTGTGGATTTCAGATGAAAAAAATTACCTCAATCGCGCAATGGGGATCGAGCCTCATTTAGAAGTCGACTACAAGGCGTTTCCGCTAGAAAAAGACGATCTCTTTTTTATGAGCACTGATGGCGTGCATGATTTTATAAGCGAAAAAGCGCTTAAAGAATTATTGAAGTCAAATGATGATTTGACGCAGTTGGCACAGGCTATTGTGCAGCAAGCGAGTAATAATAAGAGCGATGATAATTTAAGCTGTCAGGTATTTCGCGTTGCAGAAATTCCTTTAGCTAAAGAAGATGAAGTATTGCGTCAACATGCTAATTTACCTTTTCCGCCTCCTTTAGAGGTCGGCCAAATGCTTGACGGCTATAAAATCGAAGCTGAATTACATGCGAGTACACGCACCCAAATTTATCGTGCTTTTGATACCGTAAATCAGACTCAGGTTATTTTAAAAACCCCGTCTGTTTTATACGAAGATGACACGCATTATATCGAACATTTTTTGCATGAAGAATGGGCGGGAAAGCGGATTAAACATAATAATGTCCTGCAAGTTTTAGATACCGATAGAGTTAAAACGTGTATTTATTATGTCACTGAATTTATCGAGGGTGATACTTTAAGAGAGTGGATTGATAAACACCCTAAGCCTTATATACGTGAAGTGCGAGAGATTATTGAGCAAGTTGCCAAAGGCTTGCGTGCATTTCATCGTATGGAAATGTTACATCAGGATTTAAAGCCTGAAAATATCATGATTGATAGTAAAGGCACAGTAAAAATCATTGATTTTGGTTCGGTAAAAATAGCAGGGATTACGGAAATCTCCCCATTAGAGCGCCATGATGATGAGAACATTTTAGGCACGCTTAACTATACGGCTCCTGAATATCATTTAGGGCAGCGTGGCACGGTCAAGTCGGATTTATACTCCTTAGCCGTGATCACCTATGAAATGATTAATAGGGCTTTGCCTTTTGGTGGTGATATGCCAGAAAAACCGAATAAACTGAATTTGGCTAAGCTGTCCTATGTGCCTAGTTTTCATAAAAATACCATGGTGCCTGCCTGGATTGATGGTGCCTTAAAAAAAGCCACATCAATTTCTCCGCAAGGCCGTTATGATGAGTTATCAGAGTTTTTATATGACTTGAGCAACCCTAACGCGAGCTTTTTAAACGAGGCAGAGAATATACCGCTGATGGAACGTAATCCATTGGTGTTCTGGAAAGGCGTGAGCGGGCTGTTGTTGCTATTAAATATGGTTCTTTTGTATTTACTCTTCCCAAACTAAGGAATAAGAAGAGCAGGTTCAACCTTGAAGTGCATAGCCCCTAATCTGCTATAGCTGTCATAGGTTCACACATTAATTGAACGAGTGTTTTATATCTCAGTGTGTTAGCAGGGTGATGATTTTTAGTGCGCTAGCAGCGCGCGAGGATGACTAAAGGTTTATTTTTCTCCATGGCGCTTTGCAAGCACTCTAAATAAAACTGGTAGTCATCATCATGCGCAACA
>CBDVDU010000285.1:0-3244 GCA_965372825.1 uncultured Gammaproteobacteria bacterium
CGTGGCTTTAGCCCGCCTTTAATATTTGTTGGATGGCGGGCTAAAGCCACGCCTTACACGCACGCTCCTAAGAGTTAAAAGTTTTGTGCAGAGTAGGCGTTGTACCATCAGATGAACTAGTTTAAAGTTACTTGCTAAAGTTTTTCCTTAACCTTCCTGATTAAATAATTGCCTATGAAATTTTTTAAAAGTCGTCTTTTATTCGTATTATTGTCCCTGCTTGTAGCAAGCCCTAGTTACGCAAAAATTTACTACAGCAAACAAGAAGCCATGCAGCTTGCTTTTGGTGAAGGTGCTGAAGTTGAAATGTTGTCCTTGTTCCCTAAAGCGGATCAAGTGGAACGTATAGAGAATTTGGCGCGGGTTAAATTAGACTCACCTATATTTACTTTTTATGTGGGTAAAAAAGCAGGAGAAGTCTTGGGTTATGCTGCCATAGAAACGCGAAATGTGCGTACTAAACCAGAGACTTTGTTAGTTGTGTTAACAGCGCAAGGTAAATTGAGTCAAGTACACACCTTGGCATTTCATGAGCCGCCTGAATATCAACCGCCAACACGCTGGTATGCGCAGTTATTTAATTTGCCTTTGTCCGAACTAAGTTTTAGCGCGGGAGTACAGGGTATTTCTGGTGCGACATTAAGCACACGAGCTGGGTTAGATGGCGTACGTAAAGTGTTAGCCATTTATCAAATCATAGTAGCCGAGCAACCTTAATGCGATTTTTTGCCACCGGCGAGCAAAATCGCCAGCTTTTAATGAACTCATTAATTTTGATGTTTTTGGGCTATATTTTTTTACTTTGGATTAGTAATGGTTTGATGTATTTCCATAAAATGGATTTAACGCCTACTTCGGTGGTTAGTTATTATTTAGGTTCGGAAGAGGACTTTACTCAGCCGAAAAGCTACCAAAGTTTGTTAGAAGTTTCCCATTTTCATTTGTTCGCTATGGGTATGCTAGTGCTCACCTTAACGCATCTAATGATCATGACTCAGTTATCTACCTTAGTTAAAGTTTGGCTGAGTGCTTTGATTTATCTATCGGCGATTGCTAATGAGGCGGCGGGTTGGTTGGTTCGCTATGCGCACCCCGATTTTGCGTACTTTAAGATCGCTAGTTTTATTTTATTAGAGCTTTCTTTAGCGGCGCTGATTCTTTTGGTCACACTTTCTTTGTTTTATGCGCGGCGTAAAATGCAGGGTAAGTAAGGTTTGTTAGTTCTGCTAAATATCTAGGCTAATCAAGGTTGAGATGGCATATCTGGCATTTTAATAATCAAATTAACGCGGCGATTTTTTTGCCATCCTGCTGGGTCATCAGTATTGCTGATAGGTTGAGTATCAGCATAAGTTGTTGCGCGTAGTCTTGATTCTGGGATGTTTTCTTGGCTTAGAAAATGCAAAACACTTAATGCCCGCGCTGCTCCTAGTTCCCAGTTTGACGGGAATTGTCGCGTTGAGATGGGGCGGTTGTCGGTGTGTCCTTCGATATAAATAATACCTACTGATTGTTGTAGTAACTTCGTAAGTGGCAATAAAACCTGTCCGCCTTTTGCAGTGATTAAGGCATCTGCGCTATCAAACAGTATATTGTCTTGAATTTCGATATGAATACTGCTGTTTTTAAACTGTAAGCTAATAGCATCAGCGATACCAAGAGTCTCTAGTTGTTGTTTGAATTCTTCTTGCCAGTCCTTGGCTTCTTGTGCTGATTGCTTTGCTGCAATATCGGGTTGTTCTGGTGTTTTTTCAGCTATTTGAGGAGGCTCAATTGGCGTGATTGGTTTTTCAATCGCTTGAGTTTCTATAGGTTCTGCTTGGGCGTTTTGTACTTCAGGAATGCTTGACGTCGGTAATGCCTGTACTGGCTCAGGCCGGATTGGATCAATAGATATTGCTTGTTCTACTTTTACTGTGTCGATGGCTTGTGCTTCTAAATTACTAGTCTTTTGCGTTTCTTGTAAAGCTGCTTTAGCTGACTGAGATTGCTCTGTTTGAATTTCGGTAATCGAGACTAAGGTAATGACTAACATTAACATCAATACAAACACGTCTAAATAGCTCATTAGCCATGAATGTTGATTTTGCTCGCTAGTATGATTGAGTAGCTCTTCAAGGTGAGCAGACGAGTGGGGGGTAGGTCTATTACTGCTCACGAAAGGGTATCGACTTGATCATCAAGATTAATGGGCTCATGCAAGTCATTATCATGGTTCATTAAAAATGAATTAAGTGTTTCACGTATAAATGACGGTGAGCGTCTATCTGTCATCAGCATGATACCTTCCATAACCATGCTCATAATCATCACACGTTGCTCGGTTCGCCTTTCTAGCTTAATAGCAATCGGGTTAAACACTAAATTGGCCAAAATCAGGCCATAAAAGGTGGTGATTAATGCGAGCCCCATATTCAGCGTGATTAGGCTAATGTCTTTTGCTTCGATGATATGTAACATATTAATTAAGCCAATTAAGGTGCCGATCATACCAAATGCGGGTGCAAAATAACTCATGGCTTTAAATACGTCAGCGGCTGTTTTTTCTTTGGCTCGTAAGCGAGCTATGCGCCATTTTAAAAGCGATAAAATATCTTCTGTAGGTGTTTTGTCTACGACTAACTGGAATCCTGTTTTTAAGTAGGGATTATTAATTTTATCTATTTCATTTTCGACGGCTAAAGAATCACGACTAAACCACATTCTTGAGACAGCAATAATTTCATCGGCTTCTTTGCGGGGGTTGAGGCTTTCGTAGAACAGAATGGATTTTAAAGATTTAAATGCGTGCTTTATGTCTCTGAGTGGGTAACTGATAAACAGTGCGGTAATGGTGCCACCGATGACAATGGCGAGGCCTGCTGGATTGATAAATAATAAAGGGTCATGCGCTTGAAAAATAAAAATAAAGCTGAGTAGCAGCAGGCTCATGACTATGCCGATAACGGTAGAGTAGTTCATTGTTTTCATCATGGCTTTATCAGTACCTAGTGGGATTTAGACAGTTTTTTGTTTTCAGTATGGGCTTTCTTTTCTCATGAAAAATAGTTAGGTAGGAAATTATCATTCCTGCTAGAAAAGTTCAGGCATGACGATACGCTATATTTGCTCGGTATTTTTTATTTGGCTACTCATTTAAGGCGGGATATTAGTTACACTTGTAGGGCGTGGCTTCAGCCCGCCTTTAGAATAGGTGCATGGCATTAGCGGGCTAAAGCCAAGCCCTACAGTTTTTAATATATTC
>CBDVDU010000286.1:0-3234 GCA_965372825.1 uncultured Gammaproteobacteria bacterium
GTTATTGCAGGACACTATCGGCAGTATTGATTTTTGGCAAAATCCTGATAAACAGAAAAAATTACGTAGCGAGATTAAAAAGACCTTAATGCTAAGTGAGATAGTGGAATTAAAACAAAAGAGAGAGCGTATTACCGTCGAAATTATGAAATTAGCTAAGAGCCGACATGATGAGTTATTAAAGGGGGTATCATGATTGCACGGCGGGTTAGAGATATTGATTATCAACTATTGCCAGGTGCGGATCGTAAGACTACTGATATTGTCATTGAACGCAATGGCGTGATTGCCGTGCGTCCACCCAAACACTTTACTGCTGAGCAAGTTGATGCTGTGGTGGAGAGTAAACGCCTCTGGATTTATAAAAATCTAGCTGAATGGCGTGATCTAAATGCCGCGCATGTAGTACGCGAATGGGTGAATGGCGAGACATTTTTATATTTAGGTCGTCATTACCGCTTGAAGTTAGTGACCGATCAGGACGATAAGCTGCAATTGAAAAATGGCTATTTTTGCCTTGCTCGAGATGTTATTGATGACGGTGGTGAGCAAGCGGCTAAAGCAACTTTAGAGGCTTTTTATTGCGCCAAAGGCCAGCAACGCTTATTGGAGCGAGTTAATTATTTTGCGCCTAAAGCCGGTGTTGTGCCAGCGATTGTACAAGTTAAAGAGCATGGTTATAAATGGGCTTCTTGCTCAAAATCAGGCAAGCTAGTCTTTCATTGGAAGTGCATGATGGCACCGCCTAAGATCATTGATTACATTGTTGTGCATGAACTGTGTCATTTGCATTATCGTGATCATAATGAGGCTTTTTGGAATGAAGTCGATAAATTGATGCCGGATTATGCGGAAAGAAAGGCGTGGTTGCGTGATCATGGGGCAAGTCTTGATATTTAAGGAGCTAAAGTGACTGAGCAAATACTGGATACATGTACTTTTGATGGTAAGCAGTGGCAAGTTGAAGAGTGGGATGGTTCTATCGACTGTATTTCATTAAGTGAATCTTCAGGGTTTCAGTTTCTTGTGCCCGATTTATTAAACCACTACACTTGGTGATGGCTCGGTAATGAAGCTGTGTTAGGGCTGACTTCAGTCCGCTTTTTTAGCAATGGCGGACTGAAGTCCGCCCTACGAGTTATCAGCTGTCCCGTCTTAAGTGCGTAGCCTAATTCTTTAGTATTTTTTAGTGCGTTAAGATTCATGATGGCTTTCATTCCTTCATCATGAACAGATTATCTGATTTTGTCGTAACTTCTCATTATTAAAGGGTACAGGCTGTTTTTTCAGCTCGTCATTCCAGCATGCTGTTAGCAGGAATCTATGTTTAACGTGGATTCCCGATAAAGCTTGTGCCCACGCTTGACTGGGTAGACTTCGGGAGTGACGATATTTTTATATGTATTTGCCCGTGAATAATGAGAAGTTACATTTTGTCAGTTTAGACTCATTCTATATTAGAATACGAGGTTACTTTCAGACTCATTTCGTATTGGAGAAGGCTAGCAGTGGAAAATGACACTTATCTCGATAAAATGAAAACTGTCAATGCCCTTAAAAAATATATCATTTTAAGCATTATTGCTGTCGCACCTTTATGGCCGTGCGATATATGGGCAGAGGGTGTGAACCCACCGCCAAAGCAGGTTTTGGCTATCTTTATCTTTAAGCAGGGAATGCCCTGGCCCTATTATATTGAAGAAAGTATGCGTACAGCTTTAAACACAGAATTTGGCTCTTCGGTTGAGCTGAGTGTTGAGTACGCGGATCAATCTCGATTTCCAGAAAAAACATACCGCTCCAAGGCTATCGATCTGTACCACTATAAGTACAGTCAACAAAAAATGGATTTGGTTCTAGTGTTAGGGGCTGAGTCAATAGATTTAATGAGTGAATACGGTGGGTTGTTATTTGATGATACGCCAGTGGTATTAATCTCTTCTGAGCAAGAAAGTGAATCACAGCATCTGTTGCAATCTAATATGCAATCGATGGTTTGGGGGTTTGATTTTGCTAGGACAGGGGCGCTTATTCATGAGTTACTGCCGGAAACTAAACATCTGTTTGTCATTTCAGGTGTCTCAATGATGGATCAAAACTTGAAGACTTTGGCGGTTAAAGCGTTAGCTCAATTCAAAGGGCAGTATGCGATACACTATCTTGATGATTATTCAAAGCAAGAGCTGCTTGTAAAAGTTACACAGCTGCCTGATGACTCTGCCATTTTCTTTATCTCATTATTTCGGGATAGTAATGGGCAATCTTTTGTTCCGCGTGATGTGATGACTGAAATTTCAGCAAAAGCCAATGCCCCCCTATTTGGCATGGTAGATACTTATCTAGGAAATGGCATTGTTGGAGGAGATTTGCTGAGTGCAAGCTATCAAGGGAAGAAATATGCCAAAGTGATTGAAAAAGTATTACATGGAGAGCCCTTAGAGAACTTGAAAAACATGGAGAGTGGTAACCAGCTAATGTTTGACTGGCGACAACTTAAACGTTGGTCTATAGATGAAGATCTTTTACCCGCAGGTAGCATAGTCCGTCACCGAGAACTATCTACCTGGGAGGAGCATCAATGGGAAATAATCGGAGTGAGCCTTATTATATTTTTTCAGGCTTTTGCTCTAATTGGTTTATTGATACAGCATAAAAGGCGGCGCAAGGCAGAAGCAGAAGCTCAAAAGCTTAAAGATGATCGCGCACATATATCACGGGTACTAACGATGGGTGAAATTGCTGCGTCTCTGGCTCACGAAATCAACCAGCCGCTGTCAGCGATCCGTAGTTATGCTCAGGCTGGATTGCGTTTCCTTAACAATACGCCAGTACAAACTGATGAGGTCAGCAAAGTTTTAGAGGGTATTATTGCAGGTAATAGACGTGCGGAAGACGTCATACAGCGGATACGTATGGCCTTGAAAAAACAGCCGGTTAAACGTACACGCCTTGATGTTAGCGATATCATTGAAGAGGTATTAATGCTGGTGCAGAGTAAGTGCCAAGAGCAAAATATTGCATTAAAACTGGAACTCACTACCGGTTTGTTGCCCGTGTTTGGTGATCGTGTCCAGCTGCAACAGGTTCTATTTAATTTGATTCTTAATGCGATTGAAGCGATTACAGCCGCTACAGAAAGTACCTCAGGTGAGATAGTTGTACTGGCTTTGAAAGACAAACCGAAAGCTGTCACAATCTCTGTACGAGACAATGGTGTCGGTATTGATAAGCAAC
>CBDVDU010000287.1:0-3222 GCA_965372825.1 uncultured Gammaproteobacteria bacterium
GCAGGAACAACAGTGACATTGGAACAATTGGACAGGCAAGTTGCCCCCTTATTTACTTGGAGTAAAGCGCATAACTGTCGACATTTTGTGCGAATTAAAGATGATAGTAAGACCTCTAAAGACGCTTTTAAACGGCAGATGTTAGCGGTTGAAGCATATTTTTATAAGTATTTGGAACGATAAATTTAGTGATTTATCTCGGTCACTAAATTCAGAAGGTCAGTCTTTGTGGGAGAGGCTTTAGCCTCGATTTTGTCACAAGTCGAGGCTAAAGCCTCTTCCACAGGAAGCAGATAAACTTGCATAATAAGACGACCGGTCGCATAATTAGCCCATGACAATGATAAGCAATAAACAAATTAAACGCGAAAAACTCCTCGATCAAGGTGTGCATATGCTGATGACGCAAGGTTATCACGGCACGGGTATTAAAGAAATTTTAGATAGTGTTCAAGTTCCCAAAGGTTCTTTTTATAATTATTTTGCTAGCAAAGAAGAGTTTGCTGCTGAAGCGATTACGCATTATATCGAACCCTTTATTTTGCGCTTAACTGCTCATTTGCAAACCCCGCAGGTAGATGCCTTATCCGCGCTACAAAATTATTATGCCGAATTAATCGTTGAGGTGGAAAAGGGCGGTTATAAAGGTGGCTGCTTGCTGGGCAATTTGATGGGTGAAATAGGTGATACCAGTGTTCTATGTAATCGTGCTTTAAAAAGTGCCGTGGAGCGGTATAAAAAATTACAGCAAGATGCATTAGAACGCGCACAGCAAGAAGGAACAGTACGTACAGATCGTTCAGCCGAAAGTATGGCAGATATGCTGGTGAATTTGTGGCAGGGCGCACTGTTAAGAATGAAAATCGAACAGTCAGTCCAGCCATTACAAGAATTTAGCGATACTTTGTTGGATGATTATTTTAAAGCGTAACTTAGTTAAATAAGCGTATACTTATGCAGTATTGTTTTTAAATTAACCCTACTGTTTTTTTAACGACCGAATTAAGACGACCGGTCATTTTGGAGTTTTATATGCCTAAATATATTATTGAGAGAAACATCCCAGGTGCAGGCCAATTAAAAGCGAGTGATTTACAACAAATTTCGCAGAAATCATGTTGTGTGCTGAATGAAATGGGGCCGCAAATACAGTGGTTAGAAAGTTTTGTAACTGCTGATAAAGTGTATTGTGTTTATATTGCACCCAATGAAGCAGCGGTAAGAGAACATGCGGCAAAAGGTGAATTTCCTGCTAATTCTATTTCTGAAATTAAAACGATTATTGATCCAACGACAGGAGAGTAAAGAGTAAGAAAATAGTGGGAGGGACTTTTATACCAATCCCAATATATTTACACTTAAACTCATATATCCAAGAAAATCGTCATTCCTGCATGCTTCTAGCAGGAATCTATAGTTTACGCATAGATTCCCGATTAAAGGCCTCGGGAATGACGACTATGACAGTAATTATTTATTGGGATTGGTATCAGTTGTGATTTCATATAAGTCGCGGCTAAAAGCTCTTCCCGTAAATAATTTTAGTTTAAAAAGCTGCGCCATATCAGCTAAATTATAATAATAAAAAATAAAACTGAACGAGGAAGAATAATGAAAATAACGAAACCTATTAATAGCTGGAAAACACTGCTTAAAGCCTGTGCTTTTACGGTGAGCAGTTTACTTATATCAGCACCTATTCAAGCCGATGAAACTTGCCAATCACCGTATATGGCTAAAATTGTTGGTCAAGAAGACTTTGTTTATGTTTGGACTTTGGGCATGGAAGGTCTCGGTGATGAGCAAGATAAACTGGTCACTGTCGATGTGAATCCCAAATCAAAACATTATGGCAAAGTCATTAATAGCCTTTCGGTAGGGGGGCGCAACGAAGCGCATCATTCCGGATTTACAGATGACCGTAAATATTTATGGGCGGGTGGCTTAGATACTAATAAGATTTTTATTTTTGATGTACATACTGATCCGGCTAAACCTAAGTTAACCAAAGTTATTGATGATTTCGTTAGTAAAAGCGGCGGTGTCGTCGGTCCACATACGACTTATGCTTTACCAGGTCGAATGATGATTACTGGCTTATCCAATAATAAAGATCATGGTGGCCGTACTGCAATGGTCGAATACAGCAATAAAGGCGAGCATATCGTTACCCATTGGACACCGACAGATGGCGATTTACGCGGCGCGGTTAAAACTGGATTGTATGCCGATGGTTATGGCTACGATGTACGTGTTTTACCACGACGTAATGCGATGTTCAGTTCTTCGTTTACTGGTTGGTCAAATTATATGATGGATTTCGGTAAAATGCTGGGTGATGGCGAAGCAATGAAGCGCTTTGGTAATACGGTTGTACAGTGGGACTTACATGCACGTCAGCCGAAAAAAATCCTTGATGTACCGGGAGCACCGCTAGAAATTCGTTGCGCATGGAATCCCAATCATAATTATTGCTTCACTACGACAGCATTGACTTCAAAAATCTGGTTGATTTATGAAGATGATAAAGGTCAATGGCAGTCTAAAGAAGTGGCGGATATTGGTGATCCAAGCAAAATTCCTTTGCCGGTAGATATTTCCATACAAAGCGATGACCAAATGTTATGGGTAAATACTTTTATGGATGGCAAAACTCGTGGTTTTGATGTTTCTGATCCATTTAACCCTAAGCAAGTGTTTGAGCAAAAAATTGGCTCGCAAGTGAATATGGTTTCATCTAGCTGGGATGGTAAGCGTTTATATTACAGTTCTTCGCTATTGTCTAATTGGGATAAAAAAGGCGCAGATAATGAGCAGTATTTGAAATTATTCAGCTGGGATGGCAAAAAATTAACGGAAAAATTTTCTATTGACTTTATCAAAGAAAAATTAGGCCGTGCGCATCAAATGCGTTTTGGTGCTTATTCATTGTATGCGAGTAAATCGCCTGAAAAGTCCGGTGGTTTATTGGCTAAATTGAACCCGTAATCACTGAATAGGTGGAATAGCTTTAGCTGCGATAGTTATTTTTCTCGCGGCTAAGGTTTATCTCACAATAAGGGTAAATATAATTATGAAAATAGTCATTTCTCTATTAATAGCAGGGTTGTTTTATGGCAGCAACTTGTTTGCTCAGCCAGCACAATCGATTTTTTCTCGTTCCCAAACTCTGAGGCTGTGAAAGTATTAATTTAATATTTATCAATGGGTTATATTGAGCTA
>CBDVDU010000288.1:0-3208 GCA_965372825.1 uncultured Gammaproteobacteria bacterium
GTAGATTCCTGCTAACAGCATGCAGGAATGACGAGCTGAAAAAAATAGCTTACACCCTCTTAGTTCTATTTCTCGTAAAGGGGACGTGAACGGTTACATGAAGGATGCCTAATGTGGCCTATTACATTAACCTGCTTAACTTAATAGCAGTGAGGCGTTATTTATTTTATATCACTATTTTCTTTAGTTTCTGATCTAATTGCCGAAGTTCATTATAAAATTCTCCGCGAATTAATTGATACATTTCGGCAATCTTTTCTGGCACATAATCATGCACAATACGACTGCGAATATCGCGCATTTCTAGCCATATATCAATATTAGAAATAAGCTCTAACTTTTCCATTTGATGCAAGCCATCTCTTAAAGTCTGACTCTGCTCGGCTTGCAGATAATACTCATAGCTTCGAAAAAACTTAATCGCCACTTCAACAGTGCGAATAAAGCGATCACTTAAAGCATCATAAGGCTCAAGCTCATCTGCCGTATAAATTCTATCGACATCATAAGCCCCCGTTCTCTCTACACTAGCATTTAATAAATAAAATGATTTTTGCAGTTTTTCTTTAGCAAAAAGTAATTGCTGAACACTCGTCTTCTTCATAAGTTACTCAACGGAACTTTATTGATTGAGTCGACAAATAACGCCTGCTCTTCACTCATAGATATTGGATTAATCACTAAAATATCAACCTTTTCTTCGCATTGCTTAAAAAAATCACGCGTCATTTTCCGTGATAACTCAAAACTAGGTTGTTGCGAAAAGACCAACACATCTATGTCCCCACCACGCTTAGAATCATCAGCACGAGAACCAAATAAAAAAGCCTTATCACCTACTACTAAATTCTGTAAAGCGACTGATAAGGCTAGTTTTTGAATTTTATCGAGTCTCATAAATTAACCTACATAATGTAACTTCTCATTATTCATGGGTAAATACCTATAAAAATATCGTCGTTCCCGAGTGCTTTTATTGGGAATCTACGTTGAGCATAGATTCCTGCTAACAGCGTGCAGGAATGACTAACTGAAAAAACTGCCTGCACCCTTTAGTAATGAGAAGTTACTACATAATCAATCAAAAAAATAACTGACTCCAACTAAAAATACGTTGGCATTAATACTGTTATTTGGCTGCTCTATTCCTGAATTTGACATATGATGAATTTTCCAAGCACCGTTAATTGCGACATTATCGGTTATAAAATAATACGCACCTAAGCCGCCCTGAGGGGAGAAAACAAAACCGTCACTCTGATCCTGCAAGCCATACTTTAAATAGCCAAAACCTAAGCCTAGCTCAATATAAGGAATGAATTTCTTGCCTGCGAGAAAGTTATAACGAAATAAAAAGCCAGCACCTAACGAGTAACCACCGACAGGTTTAAAGCTACTAGTAAACTCACCTTGTAGCTCTAAATCAAAGTTACCTCGATACCAAGAATCCTCAGCAAAAGCATCCGAAATACCTACGCCAAAACTAGGAAAGGCGGAAAAATACTCAACAGAACTACCATCCCCCTCTCCTACAAAGCCAAACGAAAATCCCGCTCCATAGCCCAATTGCAAGGTTGCATGCCTTTTTCCATAGCCGAACTTTTCTTCCGTAACCCCTTCAGCCTTAACCAGTACAGCATAAAGCGATAACTCTAAAAACAAGATAAACACTATGCTTGTTTTTATAATACTGAACAACTTCAACATAACTGACTCCTCCCTGATTTCCCTTATAAAACGTCCGTAACCAAACCTATGGAAAACTCAATTACGCATCAACTAATTTCGCCCAAACATCATAATCATCAGCTTCTTCGATTTCCACTGTAACGATATCACCTACTTTTAAATGTGTTGCACCATCAATAAAAACCTGGCCATCAATTTCCGGCGCATCAGCCATACTTCTGGCAACCGCACCCTCTTCAACGACCTCATCAATTAATACTTGCTCAATTCGACCTACACGTTTTTGCAAGCGTGCTGAACTGATTTCTGCCTGATGCGCCATAAACCGCGCTAGACGCTCTTCTTTGACCTCTTCAGGGACTAAATCAGGCAGGTCATTTGCTACTGCACCTTTAACGGGTGAATAAGCAAAAGCACCGACGCGATCCAACTGAGCTTCAGTTAAGAAATCCAATAATTCTTGAAATTCTTCTTCAGTTTCTCCAGGAAAACCGACAATAAAGGTGCTTCGTAACACAATATCAGGACACACTTCACGCCATGCCTTAATACGCTCTAAATTATTTTGCGTTGCAGCTGGGCGCTTCATTAATTTCAAAATACGTGCATTGGCATGCTGAAAAGGAATATCCAGATAAGGCAATATTTTTCCGGCCGCCATTAAAGGCACGACCTCATCAACATGCGGGTAAGGATAAACATAATGCATACGTACCCAAACACCTAACTCACCTAGTGCCTCAGCTAAATCATAAAAGCGCGTACGCACTTCTTTGCCTTGCCAATCATAAGCTTGGTATTTTAAATCTAAGCCATAAGCACTGGTATCTTGTGAAACTACCAATAATTCTTTAACACCTGAATCAGCTAAACGCTTGGCTTCCCACATCACTTCATTCACTGGACGACTAACTAAATCGCCACGCATAGACGGGATAATACAAAAGGTACAGCGATGATTACAGCCTTCAGATATTTTTAAATAAGCATAATGCTTAGGGGTTAATTTTATGCCTTGTGGCGGCACTAAACTTGTATAAGGATCATGTAGTGGCGGCAAATGCTTATGCACCGCGCTAACGACCTCTTCTAAAGCATGCGCGCCAGTAATTTCTAATACTTGTGGATGACGCGCCAAAATTTCATCCGCACGCGCACCTAAACATCCAGTAACAATAACCTTACCGTTCTTAGCAAGCGCTTCACCAATACTGTCTAATGACTCCTCAACAGCCGAATCAATAAAACCGCAGGTATTAACCACGACCATATCCGCACCATCATAATCAGGTGCAACCTCATAGCCTTCAGAACGTAATTTAGTCAAAATGCGCTCGCTATCAACCAATGCTTTTGGACAGCCTAAGCTAATAAATCCGATTTTTGGAATTTTCATAATATTTTTGTAATACTGTATTTAAGGTAATTATATTTTTACTTGATGCTAAATCTGCGCTCTAATGATAAGGAACGTGCATGAAATAACATCCTGAAATTATAACGCAGGATTTTTGCTTCA
>CBDVDU010000289.1:0-3190 GCA_965372825.1 uncultured Gammaproteobacteria bacterium
AGTGGGGCAGACCATTAAAACTCGCTTCTCTAGCGGTGAAATCATCAGTCAAATACAGGAAGTTAATCATGAATAAAGCCCTATTAGCCTGCTTATTACTTATTCCTCAATTAGCACTCAGCAGCCCATTACCCAAACAATTAGCCGTCCCAGGTGGCATTGTTAATATAGAGCTAGGCTCTATATTAACACCGGCACCTGAAGTCTTTTTTCAAAAAAAACGCGTCCTAGTCTTAGAAAACGACAATAAATGGGTCGCAGTCGTTGGTATTCCTCTTAATAGCAAAGTAGGCCAACATTCAATTACCATACAATCAGACAAACAAAAAACGCAAAGCAATTTTGAGGTTGGCGCTAAAGACTATCCCGCGCAATACATCACCCTTAAAAATAAACGGATGGTTAACCCCAATCCAGACGACCTTAAACGCATTAGTAGCGAACGCCCTGCTATTAATAAAGCCTTAAATACTTGGACTGAACAACCAGTCGATGATTTATCTTTTAGCTTACCCGCGCAAGGTCGATTAAGCAGCCCTTTTGGTCTAAAGCGATTTTTTAATAATCAACCCAAAAACCCACACAGTGGCTTAGATATTGCTGCGCCAACAGGCACAGCCATTACTGCGCCAGCCCCTGGCGTAGTCATCAATACCGGAAGCTACTATTACAATGGCAATACCGTGTTCTTAGATCATGGCCAAGGCTTAGTAACGGGATATTTCCATATGTCGAAAATAACCGTACACACGGGACAATTAGTAGAAACAGGCACTAAACTCGGCGAAATTGGAGAAACGGGGCGTGTCACTGGTCCGCATTTACACTGGAATGTTTATTTAAATAAAACTAAAGTAGATCCCGCTTTATTTGTTCCCGAATTAATACAACCCAAAACAGCACAATAAACTTATCTCACTCAAGGAAAACACTATGCAATTCTCAACAACACCTGACATACCTGGTAAAGTTATCGCCGAAAATTTAGGTATTGTCGCTGGCAACGTCGTGCAATCTAAACACGTAGGCCGTGATTTAATGGCAGGTTTAAAAAGTATCGTTGGTGGTGAAATAGCGGGCTATACAGAAATGCTTGCTGAGGCTCGCGATACTGCTATCGAAAGAATGGTTGACGAGGCTAAAAAGCGCGGTGCGGATGCTATTGTTAATGTACGCTTTACTACCAGTGCGATTATGGCGAATGCGTCAGAAATATTAGCTTATGGAACCGCGGTAAAATTAAAAAGCCAAGACTAAAGGCCTAACATCAATACTGTGTTGCGCTTTTACCCACATAACACAGCTTTGCTATAAAAATGCTTCAACAGTAAAAATCAGCATTTATTAAGTTCGCGAATATCTCCATAAGTTATTGAATCATATAAACCAAGATAAGAATGACTTATTTTCGTCCAATCTAGCAAAGCCCTTGATTTTCCGCCTACCTAAAGCAGTTTTCTGCAAGCTATCAACAGAGTTATCCACAAAAAATGTGGATAACTCTAAAGACAGGAAACATGCTACAGCCACTCACTATAAAAGCTAATTTTATTCATTAACTTGTTCGCTTTACTTATTGTTTTTTAAACATATAATAACGGCTCACTCTGCTAATGAATAACAATGCATCACTCATTAAACCTAAATCCAACTTCTGTAAGTCGCTCAGTAAGACGCTTAGATAATATCAACGGCAAACACAAAGCATTTAATCCTGTATCAAGCACTTACGTACCTGAGCATGAACAGCATGCAGATGATCCAACCATCACTCAATTAATTGCTCTTATTAACAAGCTATATGCACTCACAGAAGTAGAGCAGCTAGTATATAAACAACACCCCCACAAATTCATTAATACGCCGTCTATTATTGGTATTCGTCATAACAAAAATACACCCTACCGAATCGTCAGATTTGAGCGCTATAAGGATTACACCATTTTTCGTGCGCAAATGAATAAATTAGGCTTTAAACTCTGTGTATTTAAAAGCATTAATCTTGATGGCATTTTTATTAAAGACGCGCCCGTAGCGAGTATGACGAATTGGTAGTTCTTGACGTAGGGCGGACTAAAGTCCGCCCTACTCTGCTTTAAACGAAGTAAAAACCAGCTCCCATCGCACCACCAAAGAATCCGCCCCAAACAACTAACCAACCTAAATGTTCGCGGATAATAGCTTGCATCATTTCTTTAACCAATTGCGGGGTTAATTCTGCTAGGCGCTTATCAATTACTGTTTCAATTTTAGTTAGAATATCTTCGCCAATTTGATGCGCATTTAACCCTTGTTTTAAAGCTGCCTTAAATTTATCTGATTCAACCATCTCCGTTAAGGTCACTTTCATCTTTTCAGTAAAGGGTTCTTTTAAAGGGATTAACGCCTCCTGCCCTCCCATCATTTGCAACATGCCACCAAAAGATGATTCCATAATGGAAGAAATCAAGCCCTCAAAGATACGATCATAGTCGACCACCGCCAACAAAGGCTCAAGGTTTAAAACTTTCTCTCCTTCTTGTTCTTCACTTTCTATAAACTGTTCGACATTTTCTAAAGTAAAAAACTGATGCATCATCAAGTGTTTAATAGACCCTTTAAAATCTTCAAAACGATTAGGAATAATGCCGGAACCATAGAGTAAAGGCACTTTTTCAAATAGCATATGAATGGCTATCCAGTTGGTCAAAGCACCTGATAAAGCAAAAAAACCAATGGCTTTAATTAATTCGGGATAAACCGGTGAAAAATAGCCTGCTACAATTAAGAGTGCTGCCAAAAAATTAGTGATAAAACTCTTGTTAAATATCTTATTCATTACTTTTATAAAAAATGATTCAAAAAAACGGGTAAGGGAGCGAAGGTATTATTGAATTTTCACTCCCAACTACCAAAAAAATTAATCCACAACAAACTCAGTACCATATTGAATATCCAATACTGAATAACGCACTTCCTGATGCTCATTACGAATCAGCACTTCATCATCAAAAGTTTTCTTTAATAAAGCTTTCGCTAATGGCGAGTCTAAACTGATGTAACGCTTATCCACCTCAAATTCATCTGCTCCAACAATTCGGTAAAGTAGCTCATCCCCTTTATCATTTTCCAACAATATCCAAGCAGCAAAAAATATCTTGTCTTGGTCAGCGGGGCTATCAGCAATAATATTCAATACCGGCATACGCCG
>CBDVDU010000290.1:0-3184 GCA_965372825.1 uncultured Gammaproteobacteria bacterium
CATGGCGCATTTCTAATAATTCATAGACACCAATACGCCCGCTATAGCCTGAATTTTTGCAATGAGGGCAGCCGGCACCTTGCTTAAATGGAAAGTCAGCCGCATTTATTTTGAATACTTCACTTAGCCAAGTACTTTGGCCTTCATCTATAATGGCAGGCTCGGTGCAGTTTTCACAGAGCCTACGTACTAGACGTTGAGCAATAATAACGCGCAAGGCACTGGCTAAAATATAGCCTTGTATGCCCATATCTAATAAGCGGGTTGCAGTTTCTACTGCGCCATTAGTGTGTAGCGTGGAGAAAACTAAATGGCCGGTAATGGAAGCTCGAATGGCAATATCTGCGGTTTCAGCATCACGCATTTCCCCGACCAAGATAATATCAGGATCTTGGCGCAGAGCTGAGCGTAAAGCGCTCGCAAAAGTTAAACCGACTTTATCATTAATTTGTACTTGATTGACTCTAGGTAAACTATATTCAACAGGATCTTCTGCGGTGATAATTTTAGTTTCTGGCTTGTTAGTTTCGGTTAACGCGGCATATAAAGTCGTGGTTTTACCGCTACCAGTCGGCCCAGTAACGAGCACTAAACCATGTGGACTGTTAATATGTTTACGAAAGCATTTTAATGTGTCCTCAGGGATGCCTAAAGCGCTTAAGTCTAGTAGTCCTTTGGAATGATCTAAAATACGCATTACGATCGATTCTCCGTGCTGTATGGGCAAGGAGGATAAACGAACATCTAGTCTTTTTCCTTTAACTGTGATATTAAAGCGGCCATCCTGAGGAATACGCTTTTCTGAGATATTGATCCCAGCCATTAGTTTAAGGCGCACTACCAAGGCAGAAGCAATCTTCACTTCATCGATGACTTGCTCAGTTAAAACGCCATCAATTCGCTGTCTAATGCGTAGTACTTTTTCATCCGGCTCAATATGAATGTCCGAGGCATTCATTTGTATAGCATCATCAAAAATAGATTGTAATAATTTTACGACGGGTGCATCAGCGATTTCATCAGTTGAAACCAGCGCGTTAAAATCATAATCATTTTCGGTTAATTCATCTTCTAACTCTTCAGCTAAATGAGAAATTTCTTCAGTGCGACGGTAAGACTGGTCGATAACAACTAATAGGGAAGACTCGCGAACAACCACTGGGCGGACACGTTTTTTCAATATTCTACTGACTTCATCGAGAGCCATTAAGTCTGTAGGGTCGGACATTGCGAGCAAGATATCACTCTCGTTATCTTCTAAAATGAGCACACGGAAACGACGCGCTAGATTTTCTGGTAATTTTTTTGCGGCCTCTGCGTCGCGCTTATGTTTAGTAATATCTATAAACGGTATTTGTAGTTGGCGAGATAAGAAATTTAAGAAATCTGTTTCGCTCAGATAGTTCAAATCAATAAGCGTCCGACCTAGTTTGGTGCCGACTTTTTTTTGTTCCGCCAATGCCGCCATGAGTTGCTCATGGGAAATAATTTGGTTTTGTACTAGCAAATCACCAATACGAATTTTCTTTCTTTTGTCCGTAATATCCATGGGCTTTTAAGGGAGTTGTTGGAGGCGTTGTTGTATATAGTCGTTTATTGCGGAATTTAAGCTGTGTAATTTTAATGTCTGTTGATAAGCATTATACGCTGCTTCTTTTTGCTTTAACGCATCTTGTGCGAGCGCTAAACCTAGCCAGTATTCGGCTTTGTTAGAGTTAAGCTGAACTAAAATTTGGTAATTTTCTCTCGCTTGAGGGTAAGATTTATTCTGTTGGTAAGCAGCGGCTAGTAATGCTAAATAGGCCTCATTTTTAGAAGACGTGGTAATTTGAGTTAATAACTGGAGGGCGGTTTCTGTATTTTTTTCTTGTAGGTAAAGTTGTGCACGCGCCATTATAAAGGCTGTATTTTGCGGGAATATAAGCAAACTTTTATCTAATAAGTCGGTTGCGCTTTGTTTTTCACCAGCATTAATTAATAGATGGGTTAATAGTAAGCGAGCATTACTTTGCTTGGGCGCAAGCTTAAGGCTTTGCCTTAATAAGCGAATCGCATGTTGAGGATTGTTGGTTTTTGAGGCTTGCTGATAAAGATTATTTGCTTGTTGAGCCATGCTTAAAGGAGCGGGTTTAATGCTATTTTTTACTGACTTCGAATTAATAACTAAGCTAGGGCGGGAGATTGGTTTTACCTTAAGTGGCTTGGCGATGAGTGTGGATTTTGGCTTAACTGGGCTAGCAATAACTTTGAGTAATTCTGGTTTGTCACCGATAGGCACGCTCTTTATTTTAGCTAAAGGTTTAGCTTCATTTCCTGTTTGTTTAGATACTGATTTTAATGCGGGAATGGCTAAAGGGTGGCTAACAATGGTTGCTGGCTGTTTTTCTTTAGATAGCGTTAGATAGGCAAAAAATACAGAGATGCTGCTTATTAATGCGCCTATTATGAGCGTTTTGTTAACACTTTTTTTGCTTGCGCTAGGACTGACATGAACTGAATTTTCTTGAGCAAATGGTGGGGCAGTTGTTGCTTTGTTATGTTCAATATCGCGTAGCATTTGATTTAATAAACTCATATTAACCCTTGCGCATAAAGTGCCCAAGCGAGAGCTATAAGCAAGGCTAAAACCCCGTAAATAATTTTTTTATAGCGTCGTCGGACTATACTTTTAGCGCAATCTTCAGTATCTAATGCCGACATCAGTAGGTAAGATTTTGTAATATTATGCTGACCTCGGCCATAGGCAACTAGCATCGCTTTATGGGCAAGAATATTAATCAAACGAGGAATACCACGGCTGTAATAATGTAGCGCTTTAAGTGCAGAGCGAGAGAAAATATTAACCTGAGTACAATTAGCAATAGTTAAGCGATGGTTAATATAGCTGATTAATTCTGTGTAATTGAGAGGGCGAAGTTGATAGCTAAAGGTGATCCTCTGCTTTAGTTGGCGGATAGATTTATGCTTTAGCCGTTCATCTAGCTCAGGTTGAGCAAAGAGGACAATTTGCAGGAGTTTTTGTTTTTCTGTTTCCAGGTTAGTGAGTAGTCGGAGCGCTTCTAATGTTTCCAGTGGCATTGCCTGTGCCTCGTCAATAATTAAAACGGTTCTTTGTTTGTTGGCAGCATTGTTAAGCAAGTAATCGTTTATTTGTTGCAATAAACGTGTTTGCCCTGCATTTCGG
>CBDVDU010000291.1:0-3118 GCA_965372825.1 uncultured Gammaproteobacteria bacterium
AGTAAAGATGATAATAAAGATCAAGAAAAAGCTTTTTTACCTTTCTATCACTTTAACGACACTAGAGATTATTCATCTCAATTAGCTTATTACGCCTTACATCGTCAACAGCGATTATTTTCTACTAAACAAAAAAGACAAGGACCACGCTCCACTTATATAGGCAATGAAGTATTCATCTCTTTGGTTGATGCTAATGAAGCACCTTATAGTCAAGATCTAAGGCAATTAAGCATTAAGACCTTATGTAGTAATCGTGATTTGCCTTTACAAATGCCTGTGGGAGGTGGGAAAACTGATTTCACTATGCAGAAAGGTGCCCCCGTTTTAAGTATTCGAAGTATCGCTGGACCTACTAAACCAAGACCGTCTAATGCTACAGCTGAAACAACCTGGCACTTAATTAGCCACTTATCACTCAATTATCTGACATTGGTAGATAGTAATGCAAAAGAAGGCGCTGCAGCATTAAGAAGTCTATTAAAGCTCTATGGTGATTGCAGTGATGCATCCATTGCTAAACAAGTTGAGGGTTTGCTGTCTGTTACATCTAAATCAATAGTCAGACGCATTAACACTGAAGGGCCTATAGTCTTTGGTCGTGGCTTGGAAATAAGCTTGAATTTTGAAGAAGCTGCCTTTGAAGGGAGTGGTGTATTTTTGTTAGGCGCAGTGCTGGAACAGTTTTTGTCCCGTTATGTGTCAATTAATTCGTTTACTGAAACCGTTATAAGATCTACGGACAGAGGGGAAATCATAAGATGGCCGACGAGAATCGGGACAAGAGAAACGATTTAATACTCGCATTTGAGAAAGAGCCGTATAAATTCGGATTCTTTCATGCCTTGCGTTCAATTGAATGTGCATACCCTGACAAGCCACTGATTGGGCAGTCAAAGCGCCCTGTTGATGATCCGGTGCGTTTTGCTCAAGAGGTAACGTTAGCATTTGAGCCATCAACCATTAGTCGCTATATTCCGGCTAAAGAAGGCAATCCAGCGCGTTTAAATGAATATTTTTTAGGTTTATTTGGGCCTAATGGGCCGATGCCTTTACATATTACAGAATATGTAAAAAGCAGAATGCATAATAATCATGATTATACTCAAGCGCGTTTTGCGGATATTTTTCATCATCGCATGATTAGCTTGTTTTACCGGGCAAGAGCAAACACAGAGCCCACGTTTAATTTTGACCGACCTTTGAATGATCGGTTTTCAAATTATACTGGCTCATTACTAGGTCTAGGTGATAGCACTCTATTACAACGAGATGCTATGCCTGATTTGGCTAAATTGCACTATGCAGGGCATTTAGCGCATCATGCCAAAAATGCAGATGGGCTAGAAGCAATTATTACTGATTTTTTTAAATTGCCGGTTAAGTTAAAACAATTTGTTGGCGAGTGGCTAGAAATACAAGCTTCTGATTTATCTAGGTTAGGTAGTTCGCCTAGAACCTGTACTTTAGGTGTATCGACAGTTTTAGGTAGCCGAGTATGGGGTTGTCAGCATAAATTTCGATTGGTCTTTGGGCCATTAGCACAAGAGGAATATGACAGCTTACTACCATCAGGCCAGAGGCTAGAAAAATTAATTGCAATAGTGCGGAATTATATCGGGCATGAACTGGTTTGGGACGTTAACTTAATCCTTAAATCAGAAGAAATTAAAGGCGTAAGGCTAGGTGGTAATGAACGTCTTGGGTGGTCAAGCTGGTTAGGGCTTAGATCATCACTGAAAGATGTTGATCATTTAATATTAAACCCAGTAAAGAACACATAAATATAACTAAGGATGTGCATGAATGAAGTTGAGTAAGTCTTATTTGTAGGTACGAATTAATTCGAGCCTATAGATAACGAATTTATTTTATGCAGGCTCCTAAAAATAATAACAATGAGGGAATGTAATGTCAGAAATAAGTCGAGTAGCTCTATTTGGTAAATTAAATAGTGTGTGTTATCGAGGCATTGAGAGTGCAACTGTGTTTTGTAAAATGCGCGGTAACCCTTATGTTGAATTAATACATTGGTTGCATCAAATCTTGCAATTGCAAGATTCAGATTTACACCAAATTATTAAACAATTTAATATTGATCCTGGGCGCTTGGTTAAAGACTTTGCCGATAGTCTAGATGCTTTGCCACGAGGCTCAACTTCTATTTCTGATTTATCTCAGCATGTTGAAGACGCTGTCGAGCGCGGCTGGGTTTTTGGTACTTTGATGTTTGGCGAGAATCAAGTTCGTTCTGGTCATTTGATTGTCGGCATTCTAAAAACTAAAAATTTGCATAACGCTTTATTCAGTATTTCTAAAGAATTTGAAAAAGTAAAACTTGATACCTTGACTGAGCGCTTTGCAGAGATAGTGGCTAGCTCTCCAGAAGAAGGGCTACATGCAAATGATGGCTTTCAAGTGGGGGGAGGTGCAGCCCCTGGTGAGGCGAGTGGCGCAATGCCTGCCGCACAAATGGGTAAGCAAGAAGCATTAAAGCAGTTTACCGTGGATCTGACTGAGCAAGCTCGCGAAGGAAAAATGGATCCTATCGTAGGGCGTGATGAAGAAATTCGCCAAGTCATTGATATTTTAATGCGCAGACGTCAAAACAACCCAATTCTGACTGGTGAAGCGGGCGTGGGTAAAACGGCGGTAGTTGAGGGTTTTGCACAAAAAATTGTCACCGGAGATGTCCCTCCAAGCTTAAAAGATGTCATTTTACGTACTTTAGATATTGGTTTACTACAAGCGGGTGCCAGTATGAAAGGCGAGTTTGAAAATCGCTTACGCCAAGTCATCGATGAAGTACAAGCCTCAGAAAAACCAATCATACTCTTTATTGATGAAGCACATACGCTAGTGGGGGCAGGTGGTGCGGCCGGAACAGGTGATGCAGCGAATTTATTGAAACCAGCTTTAGCACGAGGTACTTTACGCACGGTTGCTGCGACCACTTGGGCAGAATATAAAAAACATATCGAAAAAGACCCCGCCTTAACGCGTCGTTTCCAAGTTGTACAAGTCGATGAGCCGAGCGAAGAAAAAGCGAATTTAATGATGCGCGGCGTTGCCGAAGTAGATCGTAAGAGCACACGTCTGAAATAAAGAAACGAACACC
>CBDVDU010000292.1:0-3116 GCA_965372825.1 uncultured Gammaproteobacteria bacterium
GTTTTATTGATATAGATTCCTGCTAACAGCGTGCAGGAATGACTAACTGAAAAAACTGACTGCACCCTTTAGGAATGCACATTAAATAAAACCCGAAACTTTAGGTTATGAAGCACCAAATTACCCGTATTCCGACAGCTCCATAACAGGCTACAAGAGATTTTCATTATCGGCTGATAAGTTATACTTAATCAGCTATTTTTATATTGCACTCTCTAAACGCTGAATGCTTCTTGACTGTATTTTTTCTTGTAAAGCCGAAAAGGCTAAAGATAAAGAATCTGCTACAGCGGTATGCCGATTCATAGCAATCAGCACTTTCGCTAAACTAGGAAAACCTTGTTCAGACGTTGCCGCCAAATACAGCGGCTGGATATATAACAAGGAATGCTCTACCGGAATAATAATCATGCGACCGCGAATAACTTTAGAGCCTCGTTGATCCCACAATGTTAATTGCGCTGAGATGTCTGGATTTTGATTCATTAAAGCACTAATTTGCGCTGGCCCTTCAACTTGTATGTCTTGAGGAAATTTATAGAGATAAATATCATCTTGATAATGTTCATTACAATGCATCGCTTTTAAACAGCCTGCAATAGCTATGGAAGCTAAATTCTCACGCCCAAAAGGCGATAATGGACTAACTAAAATAAATTTTTGTTGTTCATTCTTTGGAGTCTGCGCATCTTCGTCTATATCAATGGTTAAATAATAAGGTTCAACCTGCTCTGCATTCATGCTCGCGAACTCTAAAGCTTCGCTTTGCTGGTAAAAAACTTCAGGATCAGCTTGATGAAAACGAGCATATAAACGCATTTGCAAAGCAAACCAAGCTTTAGGATAACTAAAATGCTTAATTATTTCCTGCGGTGCATCAGCCAGCTTTTTAAATAAAGTAGGGTAAAGGCGCTGGTAAGTTTTAATTAGCGGGTCTTGGTCATCAACCACATAAAAATCGACTGCTCCATTATAGGCATCAACTACAATTTTTACTGAGTTCCGCGCATAGTTAAATGACCGCGCATTCGACTTATCCAAAGTAACCAGCTCAACTAAAGGATATAAGTCTGAAGTAGTATAAGCATCAACCACCCAATATATTTTATGATTCATTTACACTGGATAGGGCTCACTATCCAAGCTTAAAAAAGGAGCTACAGCTTGAATACGCTTTAGAATATTACGTCTCACTAAAAGGCGCGTATCACTATTAATGCTCGCCGAGAAAAATATCCGTTCATCTTTGAAATAAGCAGAAGCCACCGCCTTTGTGAGTAAGGAAGTTAACGCCAAACCTCCTGTCCCCTGATAATCAGTACTCATATCGCCTGCACTTTTATCTGAGCCGTTTAAAGACTCAGAATTAGGCACTAGCGCATATGGATAATCCGCCATGCCATAATAAATCTCTGGTTGTTCAAGCTTTAATTTATCAAACGCCACCATTTGGTCAAAGTTATTCAACAACCACTGCATGCCTTGATTAGCTTGCTGATTAGACGGTGACATAACGAGACCATAACCATGCGTGTAAAATAAATGCTTATTGCGCCAGTTCTGCGCTTCAGGCGCAAGACTTTGATAATCAAGCTCACGCGCAGCAACATTAACCTGCCGATTTTTACCGCCTAATTGATAACGATCCACAGCCACTTGCTGAAAGCTAAAAAACGGACGAATACTCTGTAATTGCTCATAAATCGGCAATAATAAATCATTATCCCAAAGTGGAATATTACCTAATTCACGACTTATTTCCACGCTATTACTAGGCGATAACGAAGATTCTAGTGGGTAATTTATTTCAGTTATATCCGCTAAATTAAAAGCATCTTGAGTTGCTTTAATATGCTGTTTAATATATTTAGACTCTGCATCGACAGGGTTAGACTGCACATAATAATCATTCATTAGATCCGGTATAAGCTCACTCTCTTTCACACCTAAAACCAATAAATAACTGATACCTAAAACGATTGCCGTATATTTCTTATTGCCCGTGTACAAACTATAAACCCAAGCAAACGCAGTTATCAAAAACAACAGAAAGCTAAACCAAATCAGCGGTAGCTGATAGTTCATTTCCACAAAACCTGGACCATAAAAAACCGGTAAATGGCGGCTTTCATACAGTAATTCAATGCGCTCTAAAGCGATAGACCATGCCTGAACCAGCACTAATAGGGCAATTAAAAGCGATAAGTGAGCTTTTGCTGCTGAAGGGAAACCATCCAGCTTATTTTGATAAGTTTTATAAAAAACATAATATAGGCCGCTAACCAACACTAACAGTAAACTTAAAACGGCTAATAACTCATCTTGAATCAATTCATAAACAGGATAGGAAAATAAATAGTAACTAATATTTTTGCCATAAACAGGGTCAATTAATTCAGACTCCGCGCCAAAATAATAGAGTAAGAAACTTTCCCAATGATTAAAAACAGGGATTAGCAACGGAATGGTGATTAATAAAGCTAACAAAAACAGCAGCTTTTTATTGCTTTGCAATTGACCGACTAACCCTTTTCTTGCACTCTCAGGGTCTAATGCTAAAGCTCGCGGAATATAAGCCAAATTAAAATATACAACACTGGCAAATACCACACTTGAACCAACACACACTAAGCCGGCATAACTCTCACGCAATAAAAAGAATCCGCCTAAATCTAAAGAACTAAACCACCAGAATTCCAATAAAAAATCACTGACTAGATAAGCAGCAAAACCAAGTAAAAGTAATGCAGTAATAATTTTAAAAAATAATTTCATGTATTTTTATATCCTATTTACCTTAATGCTCCATCCTCTAATTTCAGGCAGGGCATTGCTTCAGCACGCCAATAAAAGAATCGCACTTGAAGGCGAGCAAAAGCTACACCCCGTTAGTTTCAAACAAAACAAAAGCTGCAAACCCCGCCCAGCTGACGAACAATAAAAGCCATGGCAACCAATGTTGACGATAAATAAAGTCCCCTTCAACAGGCTCATCATCTGTTTCCGTTTCATTTAGTTGATTTAAACGGCCGGAAACTTTTTTCAGCTTTTTATTCAACTCACGCGATCTTTCTTTTTGTTGTTTTTTATACAGCTCGATGCCTTTTTGAATGCCT
>CBDVDU010000293.1:0-3102 GCA_965372825.1 uncultured Gammaproteobacteria bacterium
CTTTCGGGTATTATTAAATTTTGCTTCCTTATTGTATTACTCTTAACTTAATGGCAGTGGGACTCTAAAGCGGGTAAGTTCATTCTTTTAAGGTTCCTTATTGCTCACTAAAGTAAAGATTAGCATAATAACTGAGCGCACTTCCTGATGAATTATCGGTATCACTCATAATAGCAATGGCATCAATATAGCGTATATCTTCACCAAAAATATTTTTTAGGTCATTGAGTACGTTGCGCTTTTCAGTGCGCCACTGTTTTGTTGGGTCATCGCTAGAGCGAATGGCAAGCATCATAACATTTTTACCTGCAAATGGATTTGGCCATACTGTATTTTTGGCGGTGTTGTTTGTCCATACATAGTTGATTGCTTTGCTTTTCCAAAAGAACCACTTGTTTTCGCTGATAAGGTAAATTCGAGCGGCAAAATCATCACCTTGTTTACTTTGCTCATTGTTAATGGCTAGTTTTTTATCAATCCGCCATGACCAGTTCAAATAAGGGGTCTTGTGTAAGTCTATGCGAATTTCTTTATATAAGCTCGATGCGGCTGCTGTGCTTTTAGCTTGAAGTGCAACTAGCTTATCAATAGAGATTATTTGATACTGAGTTTCCCCTTTAAATGATTTTTGTTGCCAATCGTTTAATTGCGGGCTGGAAAAGTTGCTGATGGGAATTGTTATTTCTTGGGCTTGAAGTGCGGGGCAGATTAATATCGACAATAGTAGGGCAGACTTCAGTCCGCTAAGGAATGTGTATGCAATAACTTGCGCACAATGGGGCGGTAGATTTTTAGTTTGCCATTTAAAGTGTAGGCTAAAAACCTGCGCCCCATCTGACGATGTATGATTTATTTTATGTGCGTTTCTAAGTGTAAGCATTGCTTAATACAGGCGGACTAAAGTCCGCCCTACGATGTGTTTGGGCATGAGAAAAATTTTACCGTTCCGCTTCAAGTGCAAGCGCTTCTAATTTATTCAGCACCATAACACTGGCAGATTCCATTTTTTCAAGTGCGCTTAAAGAGCCTTGTGTATCGCCTTTATTTAAGGTATCAATTGCAGCTACACCATTTTGATGGACGCCTCTATGATGTGTTTCTAAATCTCTAAAGCTAGATGAGTGAGAGAAATGACTCTTGCCTTCACCTTGATAATACCACTTCCCTAAGCGGCAATTAAGGTGACTAGCGAAGTCCGCTGTTGTTTTTTTAGAAACCCCCATGATCACTTTGTAAACTTCCATCTTATAAATTAAGTGATCGAGTTTTACAACTTCAACGAAACTACGCAATGCGCTGCCAGTAATAGCCGCTTGCATATTTCCGGATAATTGCACCAATTCCTGCATTTTTTTGCTGGCTTCGGCTCCTGTTTCGCCAAACTGTGCAGAATCTGCTGCCACTTTGCCCATTTGATTTTTTGCCGCATCGGTTTCATTGCGGATCGTGCCTACTAGGCTTTCAATATCTGTTGTTGCATCATTAGTGCGTTTAGCTAATGTTCTGACTTCATCGGCAACCACGGCAAATCCTCGGCCATGCTCGCCAGCGCGTGCAGCTTCAATGGCTGCATTTAGAGCGAGTAAGTTGGTTTGATCAGAGATGTTTTTAATAAGATTAATAATGCCTTCAATGTCTGATGCGCTACGATTTAAGCCATCTACAGTAATTGCTGTTTGCTGTGTGTCAGTCGCCATGATGGCAAGTGAGCTAGATATTTTATTAACCACTGAGTGAGTTTCAGTTAAAACGGATGACGTTTTCTTCGTGTTATCGCGCTCAGTTATCATTGCTGTTGATAGAGAGGCTAACGAGGATTGCATCATAAGCATTGATGAACCAAATTCTTGCAATAAAACAAAGAGACCTTGATGGAAATCCCCGATATCCTGGATGTTTTTAATTTCTTGTAATAGACGAGAATTCTCAGTGCTTAAGCCATCCATTTTTAGGCTTAAAGATTGATTTTTATTTTCTAATTGAGCAATTTTTTGCTCAGCATCAAGTAAGGCTTTTTTATTGGAAAAAAACACTCGGTTCTCCAGAGAAAGTAAATTATATTTTCCTTATACTACGCGTCGTCTAGTTTTATGGCAATTATTTATATACTGAGTAGTGTTTGTAATTATCCAGATAAATAAGGGGTTGCTAATTTAATTACAGATCATGTAGAGTTAACCCAAGTAAACTTAATTATCCTGCCTATGATACCTATTAGAGACACAGCGCCATGTTATACCAAGCCCTATGTAAGTTGGGCGCTAATATTTATTTGTAGCAGTCTATTTGTGTTGTTAGAAGTGTCTCCGGAGCGCCTCCACCGCTATGTTATTTATATTTATGGCATGGTTCCTGCGCGCTATACCAATCCTGAGTGGGCCGTAGCTATGGGGTATCCGGCCGACTATTATTTGTCTTTTTTGACGAATTTATTTTTGCATGGTGGTTGGCTACACTTGATTATGAATATGTGGTTTATTTGGATTTTTGCCGATAATGTAGAAGACAGAATGGGGCATGGTCGGTTCATTGTTTTTTATTTGCTTTGCGGGCTTATTGCTACTTTTGTGCAATGGCAATATACGCCAGAAGTTGTCAATCCTGTTGTTGGCGCTTCAGGAGCAATAGCGGGCGTTTTAGCCGCGTATTTTTTTCTTTATCCTTATGCGAGAATTGTGCTTTGGGTGCCGATTTTATTGTTACCCATTTTTATTGAAATTCCTGCTATTGCTTTCATAGGTGTCTGGGTTATCTTTCAAATGAAAAATGCAAGTACGGCAGCTTTGTTCTATGGCGGCGCAACAGATGTTGCATTATGGGCGCATTTAGGGGGGTTTTTGGCTGGTATCGTTTTATTTCGCTTCTTTCTTAGAAAAGATTATCCTGAATAATTTCCTTTAAGGTATAATTCACGGCTAAAATTATTATAAAAAACTCAACGAGTGGATTGCACGGTCTACTTTAAAGTTATTATTAGGAAGTTGAATTCAAATGAAAAAAATTAATGTTGCTTTAGTTAGACTTATTCAGTTTGTAGTTTTTGTTATTTTTACCTTTATGGTTATTGCGTATTTTGGTGCGATGGTATTGATCCCATTAGAT
>CBDVDU010000294.1:0-3088 GCA_965372825.1 uncultured Gammaproteobacteria bacterium
GCTCTAATAATTCAGTATATAAAGTAAAGCCTATTTCCTGAATTTGTCCACTTTGGCCATCGCCTAATAACTCACCCGCACCACGAATTTCCATATCATGAGTCGATAATAAAAAGCCTGCGCCTAATTCGCCCGACGTTTCCACTGCCTCCAAGCGTTTAATAGCATCTTTGCTCATTAAGGCTTTCGGTGGCGTAATAAAATACGCATAAGCCCGATGATGCGAACGCCCTACCCGGCCACGTAATTGATGTAATTGCGCCAAACCGAGTTTATCCGCCCGATTAATAATAATCGTATTCGCTGTTGGTATATCAATACCACTTTCAATAATCGTCGTACTGAGCAAGACATTAAATCGTTGATGATAGAAATCCAGCATAATTCGTTCAAGCTCACGCTCGGGCATTTGCCCGTGGGCAATTTCTACGCGCGCTTCCGGCACTAAACGCTCAATCTCGCGCGCCATTTTATCCATCGACTTCACATCATTATGCAGAAAATACATCTGCCCACCCCGTTTAATTTCCCGCTGACAGGCTTCTTTAACCAAGGAATCAATCCATTCGGAAATAAACGTTCGGATAGGATGCCGGTTCGGTGGCGGTGTGGCAATAATCGAGACATCACGCAAACCTGCCATTGCCATATTTAAAGTCCGAGGAATAGGCGTGGCAGTGAGTGCTAATAAATCCACTTCTTGACGTATCGCTTTAAAATGCTCTTTTTGACGCACGCCAAAACGATGTTCTTCATCAATAATAACCAAACCTAAATCACGATATTTAATCTCTTTGGATAGAAGTTTATGCGTGCCAATAACAATATCGACTTTACCTTCTGCCATATCAGCAATGATGGTTTTTTGTTGCTTAGGCGTCACAAAGCGCGATAACACCTCGACTCGAAAAGGCCAATCAGCAAAACGATCTCTAAAATTCTGAAAATGCTGTTGTGCTAATAACGTCGTTGGTACTAACACCGCAACTTGCCTACCGCTTTGCGCGGCAATAAACGCAGCCCGCATCGCCACTTCAGTTTTACCAAAGCCAACATCACCACAAACCACCCGATCCATCGGTTGACCTGAGCGCATATCTTCGAGAATACTATCAATAGAAGTTTGCTGATCGGGGGTTTCTTCAAACGGAAACGCATCAGCAAAAGCTAAATACTCACGCTCTTCATAAACAAAAGCATGACCTTTATTTAAAGCACGTTTAGCATGAATATCCAATAATTCAGCCGCGACATCGTGAATTTTTTCCAGCGCTTTTTTCTTCGCCTTACTCCATTGATCACCCCCTAATCTATGCAGCGGCGCATTCTCAGGATTCATTCCCGTATAACGACCGATAACGTCTAAAGAAGAGACCGGCACATATAATTTATCTCCGTTAGCATATTCTAAGGTCAAAAATTCCGCATCAATATCGCCGAACTTTAAAACCTGCAATCCTAAATAACGCCCAACACCATGCTCCTGATGCACCACCGGCGCACCGACCGTTAGCTCATTAAGATTATTAACAATTTTTTCCAGCTCACGCGCCGCCGACTTTTTGCGCCTACGCCTTTGTTGTGCCTTATCGCCTAATAACTGGCTTTCGGTAATAATTGCCAAGCCAGCTTGCTGCATATACAAGCTGTGATCTATCGATGCGACCACAATACAAGGCGAATCTTCAAGGCTTAAAAAGTGTCCCCAATCATCCACTTGTTTGACGCTGATTTTATAACTGCGCAACTTATCAATTAACGCCTCTCTGTGCCCTGCGGTTTCAGCGACAAACAAAACACGACTTTCACTATTGGCAACAAAGGCTTTTAACCGGCTCGCTGGCTCTTTTAAACGCGCATCAATATTAACCTCAGGTAAACTAACACTAACGCCTTCCCAAACTGCCTGCTCCGTTTCTTGCGCTAAATAAATACGCCGAAATTGGTCTATATGTTCAATAAACTCAGCCTGTTGTAAATACAACAACTCAGGCGCTAGCAGTGGACGTTCTAGGTCGTATTTACGCTGCTCAAAACGCTCATCAACCTCATCGACAAACTGCTGAGCCGAGTGCTCTAAAGTTTCGGGCAATATAAAAGCGGTCGTTGCAGGCAGATAATCAAATAATGTATTTGTCTGCTCATCAAATAAAGGCAGATAAGCTTCAATACCACTAGGCGTAATGCCCTTGCTAACATCTTGATACAGCGTATTGTTTTGATAATCATCTGGAAATGCCTCGCGAAACGCTTGGCGAAAATGATTGATCGCAGCATCAGAAAAAGGGAATTCGCGCGCTGGAAATAGCTGTATTTCATCCACTTTCTCTAAGGATCGCTGGGTTTCAGGATCAAACGTTCTGATCGACTCAACCTCCTCATCAAACAACTCTATGCGGAATGGGTATTTGCTACCCATCGGAAACAAATCAATAATCGCGCCACGCACTGCAAATTCAGCATGCTGAACCACTTGCGAAACACATTGATAACCCACCGCATCCAATTTAATCCGGTTTAATTCCAAATTAAACCGACTGCCAACTTGCAGCGAAAAGCTATTCGCTAAAACATGATCTCGCGGCGCTAAGCGATGCATTAAAGTCGAAACCGATAATACTAATGCACCACGCGTCACTTCGGGCAGTTGAGCTAGCGTTTTTAATCGTTCGGAAACAATCTCAGGCAGAGGCGAGAATACATCATAAGGCAAAATTTCCCAGTCAGGAAAATGCAAAATCGGATATTCACCCTGCAAAAAGAAAGAAAGCTCATGCTCAAAGCGTAAAGCCGTTTGCGAATCAGGGGTAAGCACCACAAACAAACGGGATTCATTTTTAATCGCTGTAGCAATCGCCAAAGAATCCGCGCAGCCTTTTAAGCCTGTCCAATAAATAGGCTGTTTGATTTTATGTGGAACTTTAGGTGAGAAAATAGCTTGTATATCTGACATTGTAACGGGCTAAGAGTTCAATAATTGTAGTGGCAATACGTAAAACGGACTTCAATCCGGCTTGCAACGCAAAATGTAATATTAGTTTACCATGGGCTTATTTGTGGGAGGGGCTTTTAAGTACCCATGTAAAAT
>CBDVDU010000295.1:0-3074 GCA_965372825.1 uncultured Gammaproteobacteria bacterium
GAAAGCAGATATAACACTCTCCGCTGATGATAATGGAGAAGTCATTATTTCTGAGTAAAGCTTCACAAAAGTAGTGCTAAACTAAGGGTCTATTTATAGGCCCTTTTTTATGGGAAAAGAGAAGGTTTACATAAGATATATTTTTTAAAAAGAGCTAATGAGAGATTTATTTAAATTTTTTCCAATATGGCTACTAAGTTTAGTGTTATTAGCTTGTAGTGATGGCGTGTTGAATAACCCTTATCCTGAAGAGCAAGTCGATCAGCAGTCCGTTTTATATTCCTCTTTTTCTGGCCGACCTAAGCACTTAGACCCCGCAAAAGCTTACAGCTCCAATGAATATGCTTTTATTGGTCAAATCTATGAGCCTCCCTTCCAGTATCATTATTTAAAGCGCCCTTATGAATTAGAGCCGTTAACTGCTAAAAGTATGCCTGAAATTCATTATTTTGATGCTACAGGCCAGTCGTTAGCGGAAACCAGCACGAGTGATGAAGTTGCTTACTCTGATTATATTATTGAGATTAAACCAGGTATTCAATTCCAACCGCACCCAGCCTTAGCTGTTAATCAGCAAGGGCAGTACCTTTATCATCAATTAAGTGCCGCGCAATTAGAAGGCATTCAATTGTTAGCTGATTTTAAACAAACCGGAACACGAGAATTAACGGCGGCTGATTATGTACAGCAAATTAAACGCCTAGTGCATCCAGAAATCTCCTCACCGATCGCTGAATTAATGAAGCAATATATTGTTGGCTTAGGGGATTATGCGCAGGCTATTAAAGATAAACCACGTACCGCTCTCAAGGATAACGATATTAACGGTGTTGAAGTACTTGATAAATATAGTTATAAAATCCGTATCAAAGGTAAATACCCGCAATTTATATTTTGGTTGGCCATGCCATTTTTTGCGCCGATGCCTTGGGAGGCAGACGAGTTTTATTCACAAAAGGCCTTAATAGATAAGAATATCACTTTAGATTGGCAGCCTTTAGGGACAGGACCTTATATGTTAGAGGAAAATAATCCTAATTTACGTATGGTCATGCTTAAAAATCCAAATTTTCATGATGAGTTTTATCCGAGCGAAGGTGAACCAGAAGATAAAGTGAGCGGCATGCTCGACGATGCTGGTAAGCGCTTACCGTTTATCGACAAAGCGATTTATCTGTTAGAAAAAGAAACCATTCCTTACTGGAATAAGTTCTTGCAAGGCTATTATGATGGCTCAGGTATCGCTTCTGATAGTTTTGATCAGGCTGTGCAATTTACCGGTGACGGCGAGGTCGCATTGACTGAAAGTATGCAAGCTCAAGGTATACAATTGCAAACGGCTGTCAATAGTTCAACCTTTTATATGGGTTTTAATATGCTAGATTCCATTATTGGCGGCAGTAGCGAGCCAGCACGTAAATTACGCCAAGCGATTGCTATAGCCGTGGATTATGAAGAATATATTTCCATTTTTAATAATGGTCGTGGCGTTGCAGCTCAAGGTGTTATTCCGCCCGGTATTTTTGGCTACAGCGCAGGAGAGGTGGGCGTTAATCACTATGTTTACGATTGGCATAATGGTCACGTGCAACGCAAATCTTTAACTACAGCGTCAACTCTTATGCAAGAAGCGGGTTATGCTAATGGTATAGATCCAAAAACGGGTGAGTCTTTAATTTTATATTTAGATACTGCTGCGAGTGGCCCAGATGACCGTGCGCGTTTAAATTGGTATCGTAAACAGTTTGCTAAATTAGGTATACAACTGGTGATTAGAGCAACGGATTACAACCGGTTTCAGCAGAAAATGCGTGATGGGAATGCGCAGATTTTTATGTGGGGCTGGAATGCCGATTATCCTGATCCTGAAAATTTCTTTTTCTTATTATATGGCCCGAATGCGAAAGTCGTTTATGGTGGAGAAAATGCAGGCAATTATCAAAACCCTGAGTTTGATCGACTATTTAAACAAATGAGCTATATGAATAACGGCTCTGAGCGGCTCGCTGTGATTCGACAAATGCAAGAACTCATACGCTATGATGCCCCTTGGGTTTTTGGCTTACATCCGAAAAGCTTTTCTCTCTACCATAGTTGGTATCACAATTTAAAGCCTAATTTGATGGCGAATAATGGTTTGAAATATAGGCGCATAGAAGCGCAAAAACGTAAAAAATTGAGACTGCAATGGAATCAGCCGGTATTTTGGCCAATCGTGTTAATTGTTTTGTTATTGATAGCCCTTATTTTCCCAGCTGTACGCAGTTTTCAGCACCGTGCTAAGGAGACTATTAAATAATGTTTAATTATATTCTACGTCGTATTTTGTATGCTTTTCCTTTGCTATTAGGGGTAAATATTCTAACCTTTATGCTCTTTTTTATCGTCAATAGTCCTGATGATATGGCGCGCATGCAATTAGGGCAAAAGCATGTGACTGAGCAAGCGATTGATAACTGGAAATTGCAAAGGGGCTATCAGTTACCCTTATTAATTAATCAAGAAGTAACTGGGCTGGAAAAAATAAAGCAGACGATTTTTTATCAAAAATCTTTACGTTTATTTGTTTTTGATTTTGGTATGTCAGATAGTGGACGGCATATTGGTGCAGATATACAGCAACGTATGTGGCCGAGTTTAGCCATTGCTTTGCCTTCGTTATTAGTGGGCTTGTTAGTCAATATCAGCGTGGCATTAATGATGGTTCTGTTTCGCCAGAGTTATTTAGAGTTTAGTGCGATTGTGCTATGCATTATTATCATGTCAATTTCTTCTTTATTCTATATTATTGGCGGGCAATTTATTATGGGTAAGTTGCTTATGTTAGTGCCTATTTCTGGCTATGATACTGGCATGAATGCCTTCAAATTTTTGATACTGCCAGTATTGATCAGTGTCGTATCAGGTGTTGGAGCTGGCGCGCGTTGGTATCGCACCTTATTTTTAGAAGAGATTGAACAAGACTATGTACGTACTGCACGAGCTAAAGGTTTGACGGAAACTCAAGTGCTCTTCAAACATGTCTTAAAAAATGCCATGATTCCGATTTTAACGGGGGTTGTCGTGGTTCTACC
>CBDVDU010000296.1:0-3050 GCA_965372825.1 uncultured Gammaproteobacteria bacterium
TTAAGCGTCTAATAATACAGCTTAGCTATTGATTATTCCAAAATAATTTGTGCTTGCCGCTTAAAATGCATGCTTTAGCTAACACGATAAAAGGAATTTAGGGGAGGAAGTAAATATTGCATTGACTAACAATCAATACATAAAAAAATAGGCCGAATAAGTTAAATTATTTAACTTATTCGGCCTATCAATCTAACAGGTAACTTCTTATTATTCACGGGCAAATACATATAAAAATATCATCATTCCCGAAGTTTTTATCAGGAATCCACGTTAAACATAGATTCCTGCTAACAACACGCTGGAATGACGAGCTGAAAAAACAGCCTGCACCCTTTAATAATGAGAAGTTAATCCAACAGAAAACTAAACTTATTCTGCGATTGTAGTCAATTTTGCTGCTAACTTGCCAGATGCAATACCAAAACCTAGACCAAGAACAAGCGAGAAAGAAATAATAAATAAAGGATTATCCCAACCTACATTTAGTAGAACGTCTGTTGAAAGTTTTCCAGGTGTTTGCAATAAATAAGCAAAAGTTGCTGAATAGCCTAATACGCTAGCAGGAATTGTTGCTAGAGCAGGTATGTTTGCTGCTAGACACATCGCAATCACAGTTACTGTCACAATAATAGCTGCCATTAATGGAAAACCAAGCATAGTATCAGGTGAAATAGTAGCGATTTCATACGCTGCATAAGTAGCGACAAACACACCAAAAACGCTGCATACAGCGGTATTAACAGCGGCTTTATTATCTCCACCTAAAGCGAAATAAGCTGCCCATGTGATGGTTACTGCCCAAATTAAAAATACACCACTTAGAGGACCAACAGCTAAAAATGTTGCTAATCCCGCTAAAAGTCCAATACTGACAGACAGTGCTGAAAGACCATTCATATTAATATCTCCATAGTATCATCTCTTTTGATAAAACTTTGTGGCGAGATGGATACCACAAAATCTAAATTAAATATGGCTCGATAGGCTAGTAACAAGCCTACCGTACAATACTGCTTGCTGATTTAAACATACATAATTGACCGGTGCAATTTAAGCCTCTTACTTGCCAGTAAATAAAGCAAAGCTTAGCGCTAAGGAGCGTGCATGAAATAATTTATACATTGTCATCTGGGGCGCAGGTCTTCAGCCTGCATTTTAAAGGGCAGACTAAAGTTCTGCGCCCCATTCTTAGATAGAAGCCTGTTTTATCGCCCATGCCACATCGGCTGCTTGCTTATTTTCTTGCACATCATGAACACGAAACATTTGCACCCCCTGCATAACGCCTAAAGCAGTCGTTACCGCTGTTGCCGTTACTAATTCTGTTGGCTCGCTAACAGCACAAACACTGCCCATAAACCGCTTACGGCTCGTGCCTAATAAAACGGGATAGCCAGTGCTGACAAATTTATCTAAATGCGCTAATAAATCCAAATTATCCTGTTTACGTTTACCAAAACCAATACCGGGGTCAATGGCAATATTGTGCTTTTTCACACCTGCGGCTAAAGCCAGCTCTATGCGTACCCGTAAATGCGTTAATACTTCACTCACAACATCTTCATAATAAGGTTCCTGCTGCATGGTTTTCGGCTGACCTCTAATATGCATCAAGATAATCGGCACATCGCGCTTAGCGGCGACAGAAAATATCATTTTATCTTGCAAGCCTGCGGAAATATCATTGATCAGCGTTGCACCTGCATCTAATGCCGCCTCAGCCACGGCACTTAAGGTGGTATCAATACTAATGGCAATGCTAGGTGATAATTCTTGACGTATCGCTGTTATTACCGGCACGACACGCTGTATTTGCTCTTCTGCGGAAACAGGCTCAGATCCGGGGCGTGTGGATTCACCGCCGATATCAATAATATCCACGCCCTGCTCTATCATTTGTCGCGCCTGTTCTACCGCACTGGCTGTATCGGCATAATGACCGCCATCAGAAAAACTATCAGGGGTGACATTAAGAATCCCCATAATCAACGGATGGGTTAAATTATTAAACATAAGTCCTTTACTCACACAAAATTTATTAAGAAATACGCCAATATGACAGGGCAGCGTATATAATAAGCGGTTATTTAACCAAAGCTCAGAGGGTACAGAGCCTTATCGCTCTTCCTCGCTGTAAAACTTATTATACAGATAGTTATGACTTCACCGCGTATTGCATGGGCCGTTACTGGCTCCGGACACTATATTGAAGAGTGCATAGAATTTATGCTGACTTTAGATAATGTCGATTTATATCTAAGCCAAGCTGGTGAAGAAGTGTTAAAAATGTATGGCATTCAGATTAACGATTTACGCGATCGCGTGCATATTTACCGTGATAAAGCTGCCTCTGCTCCACCAGTGGGGTTATTTTATAAAGGCTATTATCATACCTTGATTGTCGCACCAACGACCTCTAATACGGTTGCAAAATGCGTACTAGGCATTGCTGATTCATTAGTCACTAACCTCTATTCTCAAGCCGGAAAATGCCGCATTCCTAATATTGTTTATCCTTGCGATATTGCCCCAGAAATGAAAACCACTGCGCCGGGTGGCGAAGTGATGGTTTACCCGCGCAATATTGACCTAGAGGCTACCGATAAATTACGCGACATTGAATACACAACCGTGGTTGAAAGTGTCGATGAGCTGATTATTGCCGTACAACAACGACTTGCCTCGCTATCATGAGTGAACATATCTTATTTTTAACCGGTAAATTAGCGGAAAAACAATTGCATCAGATTTTAGAAAAGATGCAGCCAGAATTTACTTATACCGTGCATCAGATTGGCGTTAAAGTGGCGGCACTCATGACTGCAGACATGATTGGTCGCCGTTTAAAAGACACCTTTAATGCTGATCGTATTATGGTTCCAGGGCGTTGCCGTGGCGATTTAGAAGCGCTGTCAAAACTATTGAATACGCCTGTTGATCGCGGTCCTGACGAATTAAAAGATCTACCACTTTATTTTGGTAAACAAGCGCTTAAAATTGATCTTAGTCATTACGATGTTAAAATTTTTGCGGAAATTGTCGATGCG
>CBDVDU010000297.1:0-3045 GCA_965372825.1 uncultured Gammaproteobacteria bacterium
CTATTTCTGTTGAGGGGTATATTTTAGTGGAGTATTTTCCAATTAACAAATGAGTCTGAACGGAGTATTTAGTCTACCCCTAAAATCAGGCTTTTTTCTGTTCATTTATTTGTTTAAATAATCGCTTTTTAGCGAGGTTCATTTGATCAGCGGCTTGATTATCACTCACCTTATATGCCTCTTTATCAAGCAGCTCAAAAGATAGTGTATCTTTCAGGTAACCTTCACTCTGGTCCAGTGATTTCAGCTTTTCATAAGGCGTCATCATTTTATCATAGTGATATTGTTTTCTTTCTTTTCCCTTATCATCGGTAAGTGTCGTTGGGAAATAGCAAGGACGGTGGTAGTTAAGAAAAGGATTTAGGTGCTCTCGATTGAAGCTATTAAGCTTATCTGCCCAGTGCTGCTCTATATGACTATAACCAAAGATTTTACGTACGACTGAGGCATTTTTACTTTCTGCTAATGCATTATCATTGCTGTGCCTTGAACGCGATTTAGTGAGTTCAATATTGAGTTTGTTAAGCAATTCAGCGACTTTGTGATTAATATATTCCGAGCCATTATCCGCATGAAAACCGCTAATATTGAACGGAAAAGTTTCAAGCATTTCGGTCAAAATCGGTATCAAAAATTGTTCGCTAATGCGCTCGCAAGATAAGACGACTTCATACTGAGTCACTTCATCAACGGCATTAATATGATACACGCCTTTTATGCCATCCTGATCGCCTTGATGCACTGTATCTATACGGATATAACCTGGCTTCCCTTCTGCGTTTGGTTTACGCCTTTCACCAATGGCAATCTGCCTAGATTTGGTTTTATCAAAGCTTCTTCGTTGCTTCTGGTAGCCGGTAGAATGGCGTAAATTGTAGAGATGCGAGACTGAAATATTGGCAATATTTTTATAGTCACCGTCATTAAAAATGCAGTAGGCTCGCTCACAAAGCTTTTTAACGACAGCACCACTCGGTGTGTCATAGCGCTCATCCATTTCTGCTAATAAGGCAATGTCGGTTGCGCTATATTTCTGTTTGAACCCAGGGGGCTTAGGGGTTTGAAGTCCAACGGTACGAAAAGTAACGATAGTCTTTAGGTTGAGTGGCTTATTGAGAATAAAACCATAAAATATGTCCGTAAGAGGATCGTTCAACGAACACATTTAAATATGCGTTTAATAACCGAAAATTCACCCTCCCAACGTATCATTTAAGTGGTACGATATTAATATCATTAATCCCCCCTTAATCGTACAGTATCGACATGGCCACAACTCGAATTGGTTACACTCGCTGCTCAACAGATAAACAAGACCTTACTGCACAACGAGCCATACTTATTAATCTCAATGTTGCGGAAGATCGTATTTATGCAGATCATGGTCTCACAGGAACTAATCGATTACGACCTGGACTAGATCAAGCTTTAGCTGCTGTTCGCTCAGGCGATACTTTAGTTGTATCAAAACTGGATAGGCTAGCAAGGTCGGTTCCTGATGCGCGTGAAATTGCTGATTCTCTTGTAAATCGCGGAGTCAAATTAGCTATTGGCGAAAGCGTATATGACCCGTGCGATCCTATGGGGAAAATGTTTTTCAATATTCTTGCTACCTTTGCTGAATTCGAGGCTGACTTAATCAGCATGCGCACTAAGGAAGGAATGGCAATTGCCAAAGCTAAAGGAAAGCTACGCGGTAAAAAACCAAAGCTAAGCGATAAGCAACAAAAAGAATTGTGTCGAATGCATAGTACTGGCGAGTATTCTATCAGTGATCTCGCTGAGCTGTTTTCAGTTTCCCGTCCAACAGTATACCGAACCTTAGCTCGTCATTCAGGTGATAAATAGCTGCGGTAAATTTGGTAATTCATCGTTAAACATCACAGACCTATGCCTATAGGATTTCTTACTCAAGATCAGCGTAGTCAGTACGGGACGTTTTCAGGTGATCCTAATGAAAATCAATTGGATCGATTTTTTCATCTAGATGATACTGATCTTTTCATTATCAATAATCGACGTGGGGACCATAATCGCTTAGGTTTTGCATTACAGCTTACAACGGTTAGATTTCTAGGGACTTTCCTTGCAGATCCAACGGATGTACCCCGTAACGCTGTTGCTTTTGTGGCAAAGCAAATTGGCGATATTGATGTAAATTGCTTATCAAAGTATAGGGAACGTAAACCTACACGCCATACACATAGCACCGAAATTCAACATAAATATAACTATCATGAATTCAGCACTGAACTGTGGCGATTCAAGTTAAGTCGACTGCTTTATACGCGTTCCTGGATAAGCAATGAACGCCCCAGTGTGATGTTTGATTTTTCTACTGCATGGCTCATTCAACATAAAGTCCTGCTACCTGGCGTTACAACCTTATCACGCTTGATTTCAGAAATTCGTGAGCGAACGAATAATCGTTTATGCTTACGTTTATCGAGATTACCGGATATGGCTCAGAAAGAAAAATTGAATGCCTTATTAAGGGTGCCAGAAGGATCAAATTATTCGCCATTTGATACTCTACGTCGCGGGCCTGTAACCATTAGTGGGCCTTCCTTTAATGCGGCCATTGATCGCTATGTTGAATTCAAATCGATGGGTATTCAGTCGCTTAATTTCAAGCATATCCCTCTTATTCGGCTGAAAAACCTAGCGCGTTATGCTGGCATTACCTCAATGCATAAAATATTACGTATGCAGGAAGATAGACGCATTGCGACATTGATCGCTTTTGTTTATGTTTTTGAAAGGACGGCGCTTGATGATGCTCTTGACGTGTTTGATCTACTGTTTACTCAGATCATAACGGAAGCTAAGAAAATTCATCGCCAGAAACGATTGAGATCACTCAAAGATTTAGATAAGTCGGCCTTACTTTTGGCTGATGCTTGTGCCATTATTTTAGAGGAAACCTCGAATGAGGATGACTTACGTGAAACTATCTTTGCTGCCGTTAGTCAGGAAAATATAGCGCAATGGATTATAACGATTAATGAATTAGCCTGTTTATCAAATCATAGATTTCAAGATGAA
>CBDVDU010000298.1:0-3031 GCA_965372825.1 uncultured Gammaproteobacteria bacterium
GTGAGGTTTTACGTGAGCAATTTGAAACCAATCTATTCGGTACACACGAACTAACCAATTTGATCATTCCCTTAATGCGCGCACAAGGCGGCGGACGTATTATTTATAATAGTTCGGTTTTAGGTTTTGTCGCCATGAGTTATCGTGGCGCGTATAACGCCAGTAAATATGCGTTAGAAGGGCTAGTTGATACGTTGCGTCTGGAATTAAAAGGTAGCAACATTCATTTGTCATTGATTGAGCCAGGGCCGATTAGCAGTGATTTTAGAAAAAATGCCTTTGCTTCCTATCAAAAAAACATAGATTCAAATAATAGTGTTCATAAAGAAACCTATTTAGCGATGGAGACTCGTTTACAAAAAGAAGGCCCCGCCGCACCCTTTACTTTACCGGCAGATGCCGTAGTTGAAAAAGTTATTCATGCCATGCAGTCGAAGCGCCCTAAAATTCGTTATTACGTGACTTTTCCTACGTATTTATTTGGCTTTTTAAAACGAATTTTACCAGCGAGTTGGCTGGATTATTTGTTGGGCAAGGTGCAGTAATAATGCTGTTGACTTAAGAATAAGCTCCTTCTCCAAAGGGAGAAGGTTGGGATGAGGGGAATTATAAATGCATGATTTTATTCTCCTCACCCAACCCTCTCCAACAAGAGAGGGCTTAAGTCAACAGCATTGCCCCTCTGGAGAAGACTTTTAGACTTGTTTAGATACCTATGCAGCTAAGGCGTGCTTTATAGGTACTGGATTTTAACAAAATTTAGCTTCTATAGCTAAATAAGCAACAGCAACAGCGGGGGCGCAGTCGGCAATATTCATTTCTGTAAGCTCACAAGGGGTTGCAAATAAAGTCTCAAAATCAATATATTCCAGCCCTAAACGCTGTGCAATCTCTTGCACTAAAAACCGCCCTATTCCTGCACCAATCAAAGGTACCTGTACATTATCCGGCACGCGCTGCAACTGCTTTTGGCATGCATTTTGTATTCTAGCCAGTTGCTGCTCTCTAATCGCATAAGCGAGTTCTTGCCATTGCTGCAAAGTAAAATCCTGTAGATCACAACCAATCATTCGCGCCAAACGTTTAGCACTCGCCTGCTCTGTTTTAGCATCGCCATCCGCTGTTTCATTTTGGTCATGAGCCTCATTTAACTCATGCGTTAAACGATAAACATCCGCCATCGTGGCAAAATATTCACTCATAACACCGACCTCAGTACCAGCAAAACTAACAGACTGCACTACCGCCATCACTGCCGTTCTCACTAATCCTGTATAAACTAGCTCACTTGATGCAAGGCGTTGAAAATCGGTATATCCAATTGCATCAACCTGATGTTTTGTTAGCAATAGAATATCCGTGGTAGTACTGCCCATATCAACAAATAGGCCTTGCTCTAACTTCTGGGCAACATAAGAGGCGCTCGCCAACCAATTTGCCGAGGCAATCGCATCAATATGCTTAGCTTCAATCGCATCCGCCGCTACAAAACCAAGCTGCCCTGCATATACAGAAAAAGAAGACTGCGCTAAAACTTGCTGCATTAAAGCAATAATTTCATATACGCCTTGCGCTCTATCTGCAAATAAATCGACCAATTCACCCGTCATCGTGATCGCATGCTTTAAGCCTTGACCGGGCAACCTAGCAAGAATTGCAGTCAATGCCTTTTCTAGGGTATCCAAACCTTGCCACAAAGGACACGATTCCTGATACACCGCCAAGACTTTACCTTCTCGATTCAGGCAAGCCGCTTTTAAATGCGCGCCGCCTATATCCCAACCTACCATATAATTAGCCATAAAAATCTCTTAATTAATATCAACCAATACAGACTGGTTCTTTGTTTTTTTAAAAATAGGTGTTTTATGATCTAACATAGCCAAAACTAATTCAGCTACATTAAGCCCTGTCGCCTCATTAATTCCTGCATAAGAACTCGTTAGGCGTGGATTTATTTCTAAAATCAAGTTTTCGCCTGCTTCAGTTTCTATAAAATCTATGCCTATATAGCCAAATAACTGCGGAATGGCTACCGCTATTGATTGGCATAATTGTTGATACTGCTGAAAATTCTCTGTCTGTACATTAACCCTACAGGCCGATAAAACAAACTGCTGCTGCTCAATTTTCATTTGCTGCTCATTACAACAAATAAAAAATGCCTGCCCTTGATAGAACAAACACGACAAACTCAACACCTTGCCGGAAACATACGGTTGTAAAATATAGCGATGCTCAGGTATTAATCTCGCTAACACTTTTTGCCAATGCTGCTCTTCCTGTAACAAATAGACCTCATCACAACCCACCGAATTATTCGCTTTAAGCACCCATAATCCCGATTCTATAACGACATTAGGATCGAATAAAAAACTAGGAACGCAAGTAACCCCTGCAGTTTGCAAGCTATCAAAAGTCGCTAATTTATCTTGGCAAAGTTCAATCGCGTCTTGTCCTGATAGGCACATTTGCTTGCCTTGCTTATTAAAAAACTGCGCCCAACAAGCTAAAACACCCTCCGTTTCTGGCGCAATCAGCCAGACAGCGTCGTACGTGCTCGATTTTTCTGACAATAGCTGTTGCATATCCATGCCTTCGCTTATTGTCAGGTAACTTATGTCTTCATGATTCGTTTCTGAAGCAAAAACAACGCGCTCATCCTGTAAAACCAATAATTCCAAACCATTCAATACACACAAGTCATCCAGTAACGCATTGCGCATTAAATAACCTTCCTGCAATAATGATGGCGGCAAGGGCTGATTAATAAAACCGCCCCCAGTAATAAATTCAAAAACAAACAAACGCATTATGCAAATTATTCCTGTTATTGATATAAAAGCGGGGCACGCTGTGCTTGCTAAACAAGGAGATAGAAATAACTACCTCCCCTTATCAACGCCTCTATGTAATTCAAGTAAGGTTACGGATGTCATCAATGCTTACTTACAGCTCTACCCGTTTACTCGCATATATATTGCTGACCTTGATGCTTTAATGGGTCTAGGAAATAATCAAGACTTAATTA
>CBDVDU010000299.1:0-2987 GCA_965372825.1 uncultured Gammaproteobacteria bacterium
TTTGTTGATATAGATTCCTGCTAAAGCTTGTGCCCACGCTTGACTGGGTAGCATGTAGGAATGACAAGGTATTTTGATGTTTTCTAGGGGGGATCTGAACGGTTACCTATTTAGTGTAAATATTATTTATTTTCTAGTTGATTCTTATGCAAAAGAAAAACATATATAGGTTAAGTTCGTTGGCTCTCTGTTTAGGGCTGGTATTTATATTGAGTGCTTGTTCTGATGATGAGCCTAAACAACAAGTAGGCAAAGCCAAAGTTCATAATCCCTTTGATCATAGTCATGATGCGATAGTAACTGATATACAGAAACATGTTTTTGAACATGATTTTGCTGAGCAGTGTGTTGCTAGAGAAACCGCTCAATCAAATAATAAAGAATACGATAAACAGCGCTTTGCTAAGCCGTGTATGTGTATAGCTCAGTTTATGTTGAAAGATTTAACGGCTATTGAAGCTGAGAAATTTATTAAAGAAAATAAAAGCACACAATCATTGAGAATTCGCTTTGAAAATGCTGCTTATCATTGCTTGCAAGAAAAAGAGCAACCTAAGTCACCGCAGTTGTTTAATAGGCGTTAAACAGCCATCTTTTTAAGAGAATAATTTTATGCAACATTTTCGTCTTTCTTTTTTAGTTACTTTTATTTGTGTCGTACTGTCTTATATGTGGGCAGGGCTATATGGCGCTTTTATTACGGTTATACTTGGTGTATTAGAAGTTAGTTTGTCTTTTGATAATGCCGTGGTTAATGCTTCAATCCTAAAGCGTATGGATGATAAGTGGCAACAATACTTCCTAACATGGGGTATTTTGGTCGCGGTATTTGGCATGCGCTTACTGTTTCCTATTGCTATTGTTGCGGTGGCAACCGGCATTAGTTTTGCGGGCGTGACAGAGATGGCCTTAAATGACACTGACACTTACGCTCAGCATTTAATGGCATCACATATACAAATTGCCGCATTTGGTGGTATGTTTTTATTGATGGTTTTTTTCTCTTTTATTTTTGATGAAGGTAAAGACCTTCATTGGCTAGGGTATATTGAAGAAAAATTAGCTTCATGGGGTAAGTTAGACGCGATTGAAGTGATTGTAGCTTTAAGTCTTTTATTGCTTGTGCAAGGATTGCTGCCTGAAGAGGTGCGATTAGAGGCGCTTGTTGCGGGCGTGTTTGGTGTTATCTTGTTTGTTGCCGTGGATAGTTTAGCTGCGCTATTTGAAGATGGAGAAGAAGGTGAAGCTGTTAGCGGGCTAGTCAAAAAAGCTGGCATGATGAGTTTTGTTTATTTAGAAGTATTAGATGCTTCTTTCTCTTTTGATGGCGTGATTGGTGCTTTTGCCATTACTCAAGATGTCGTTATTATTATGTTGGGTTTGGCTATGGGAGCTATGTTTGTACGAAGCTTAACCGTTTATTTAGTGCGTCAAGGTACATTAGACGAATATATCTTTTTGGAGCATGGTGCACATTATGCCATTGGCGTATTAGCTGCGATTATGTTGATCAGTATGACAGTGCATGTGTCTGAGGTGATTACTGGTTTAGCAGGTGCTATATTGATTGCGCTGTCGGTATATTCATCTATTCAGTATAAAAAGGATAATGAAGCTCAAAATGACAGTATGGATAAATTTAAAGCGAGCACCTTTAAATAGGCAAGTTATACTGTGTCATCAAGGGGGTACTGCTAATGACAACAATGATTCCTGAAGTTTACGATGCTTTTATGTCCGCAGGTGCTGATGAAGAAAAAGCCAGAAAAGCCGCTGAGGCTGTAGCTGAGCATGAAAAACGTTTTGATCATATTGATAAGGAATTGCTATTATTAAAATGGATGATGGGCGTTATGCTAGCTGGTATAGTCTCTTTGGTATTGAAAGTTTTTTTTGTTTAGGAACGCGCATGAAATAACATCCCGAAATTATAACGCAGGATTTTTGCTTCAGATGGAGTGATCTCATGAGGCGCATAGTTATTCTACGTAACGAATGAGATCATTTCAGCTGGAGTAAAAAGACAAGTTAGAAATCGGGAGTTTGTTTCATGCACGCTCCTTAAGTGGTACTTTTAATGTTTTTCATTCTCACGCTAAAATAGAATTTTTATCTAAATAGGAAAAATAATGGCAATTTCATTGCAAAAAGGACAACGTATCAGCCTTGAAAAATCAAGTGGCGGTGCATTACAGAAATTATGTGTGGGTGCTAACTGGGGCGCGATTGAGAAAAAAGGTCTGCTCGGTGGTAAAAAAATGGTTGCAGTGGATTTAGATCTGTCTGTGGCTTTGTTTGATAGCAATAAAACTCTGCTGGATTTGGTTTATTTTGGTCAGCTGCAAGCTAAGAAAGGTGGCATTAAGCATTCAGGCGATGATACTGAAGGTGATGTTGACGGTGATGACGGTTTAGATAATGAAGTGGTTAGCATCGATTTATCGGCTATTGATAACAATGCAGCGCAAGTTGTTTTTATTCTAAACTCATATAAAAACCAAGATTTTAAAGATATTCCTTTTGCTAGCGTGCGTATTTATGAAGGCACGGCTAGTCGAGTGGATGAAATTTTTGCTACCTATGATATTGCCAATGATGAAAAATTTGCGGGTTCAGTGGCAATGATTATGGGTAAAATGTACCGACATAATGGCGCTTGGAAATTTTCAGCTATTGGTGATTCGACTAAAGACAGTAAGTTACAGCAAATTGTGAAAGCAGTTCAACAGCAATATTTATAACATTATTTGGCTACCCACTTAACACGGGACACATAAAAATTTGTAGTAGGGCGGACTTTAGTTCGCTATTGCTAAAAAAGCGGACTGAAGTCCGCCCTACAAATAGAATGATTGCCCCGTCTTAAGTTCGTCGCTCATTATTTACATAACAAAGAGGATATAAAGATGGCAGTATCATTAAGTAAAGGCGGTAATGTTAATTTAAGTAAAGAAGCGCCAGGTTTGGCAAAGGTGGCTTTGGGTTTA
>CBDVDU010000300.1:0-2987 GCA_965372825.1 uncultured Gammaproteobacteria bacterium
GGGTTTTAGTCTGGTCTCAGCGCTTATCTTTCATGCTAATTTTACTGACCAAATGCAAATGATTCTGTTTATGAAAAATCTTGGCTTAGCCGGTGGGTTGTTACTGTTAGTGAGTTATGGGGCAGGTGCTTATGCTTTAGATAATAGACTTAAAAGTGAAATAATGTGAAAGTAGCCAGCGACATAATTAAATTAATCATCAAGGAAATCGTATGAAAGTTTTAGCCTTCGCCGCCAGTAGCAGTAAGCAGTCAATCAACAAACAATTAGCACGGTATGCAGCAGAAATATTAGAAGATGCTTCAGTTGAAATGTTGGATTTAAATGATTATGAGCTGCCTTTGTTCAGTGTTGATAGGGAAACAGAACTTGGGCAGCCAGAACTTGCCCAAGCATTTTTAGCAAAAATTGCCGAGAGTGATGCTGTGATTATTTCTTTCGCTGAACATAACGGGACTTATTCGGCCGCGTATAAAAATTTATTTGACTGGTGTTCACGTATCAATAAAAAAGTGTACCAACAAAAGGCTATGATTTTATTAGCGACGTCACCTGGTCCAGGCGGTGCGGCTCGCGTATTAGAAATAGCAAAAACATCAGCACCACATTTTGATGGGGTCGTAAAAGCGAGTCTATCTATTCCCCATTTTCATGACAATTTTGATGTGGAATTAGGGCGCATCAAAAACAGTGAGATTAATGAGCAGTTAATCCATGCCGTGCAAGCTTTGCTGGCCTAAGCGCCGAGTACAAAGCTTTTTTAAGACTATTCAAAGGTGATTATCATGAGTACTAATATTCGAGAACTACAATCGTTGACTTCAGGTATCGCTACTAGCGATGGTGACGGCGTAAAAATGACGCGAATCATTGGTTCGCCAGAGCTGAATATGCTAGATCCTTTTTTATTATTTGATGCTTTTGAATCCGAGCAGGCCAATGATTATATCGGCGGGTTTCCTGATCACCCACATCGTGGTTTTGAAACGGTCACTTATTTATTAGCAGGCCGTATGCGTCATAAAGACAGCGTAGGGCATGAAGGTGTGATCGAAGCAGGAGGCGTGCAATGGATGACCGCAGGCAAGGGCATTATTCATTCTGAAATGCCCGAACAAGAGGATGGTTTATTACAAGGCTTTCAATTATGGATAAATCTGCCCGCCAAACAAAAAATGCAAACGCCTGCTTATCAAGAATTTCCTGCTGCTGAAATAGCCGTAGAGCGATTAGCCAATGGTGCTGAAATACGTGTGATTGCGGGCACTACAAATCAAGGCACTAAAGGGCCAGTAATTAATCATTGGGTTAACCCTCTTTATATGGATGTCACTTTACCGAAAGACCAGAAATTTGAGCAAACCGTCAATAGAGACGATAATGTTTTTATCTATGTGATTGAGGGTGAACTAGCGGTAGGCGAATCAAAACGTATCATTGCTCATCGAAAAATGGGTGTGTTGCAAGAAGGTGAGAAGATTGTAGTGACTGCAAATGAAAACACGCGATTTCTATTATTAGCGGCACAACCATTAAATGAACCAGTGGCACGCGGTGGCCCGTTTGTGATGAATACCAAGGCCGAAGTATTACAAGCTTTTGACGATTTTAAACACAACAATTTTCTGTGAGATTACTATGGGATTATTAGTAAAGGGCCAATGGCAAGATGTTTGGTATTCAACCGAAGAAAACCAAGGCGAGTTTCAGCGTTCAGAATCTCAATTTAAACACTGGATAACAGCAGATGGCTCAGCAGGGCCTACAGGTAATGGTGGATTTAAGGCGGAAGCGGGTCGTTATCATCTTTATGTTTCTTATGCCTGTCCTTGGGCGCATCGTACTTTAATTTTTCGTCAGCTAAAGGGGCTGGAAAAACTAATTTCCGTATCGGTCGTGCATTGGCATATGGCTGAAGAGGGTTGGACTTTTCAAGACGGTGATGGCGTTATGGCTGATCCTTTGTTTAATGCTGCTTATTTACGTGAAGTCTATCTACAAGCAGATAATAATTATTCTGGGCGAGTAGTCGTTCCCGTGCTGTGGGATAAACAAAACAAGACCATAGTTTCTAATGAATCAGCCGATATTATTCGTATGTTCAATAGTGCTTTTGATAGGGTTGGCGCAAGCAAGGGTGATTATTACCCTCAGGTACAGAGGTTAGAAATAGAGGCTCTCAATAAACGTATTTATGACACCGTGAATAATGGAGTGTATAAAGCAGGCTTTGCGACGACTCAGCAAGCGTATGAAACAGCCGTAGTGCCTTTATTTGCGACACTTGATTGGCTGGAAAATAAATTAGCCACACAGCGTTATTTAACCGGAGCGCATATTACAGAAGCAGATTGGCGTTTATTCACTACCTTAGTTCGTTTTGATTCTGCCTATGTCGGGCATTTTAAATGTAACCTAAAACGTTTAGTCGATTACCCAAACCTTTGGGCTTATACCCGCGATTTATATCAACAACCCAGTATTGCAGCAACGATTAATATGCAGCATATCAAACAGCATTATTATGGTAGCCATACTGCGATCAACCCAACAAGTATCGTGCCGTTGGGGCCAGAGATTGATTTTGGACGGCCTCATAATCGAAATAAGGTAATTCCACTGTCAGGTGTTAATGACCAGTGAAGTTGAGCCAAAAGTAGCCATTAGTTTTGAGCTACTTTTTCGGATTTTATTGTTATCTATAAAGCTATAACAGTACCCTGCATTTACTTCAGGGGAATGAAGGAGTGGCTTGTGATTCAGCAAATAAAACCATTACACAATAACGGTCTGCTCACTATAGTAAAAGACGTAGTGGCAGCTCGTTGTGATAGTTTTATTAATGCGGATCTTATTGCTGCAGGTTTGAGATGATAAACTTGATGCTGAATCGGCTTGAAAGCTGATTCTTTGAAACTTTTAAAGTACGCACTAAGGAATGCACATTAAATAAAACCCGAAACTTTAGATTATGAAGCACTGCCAGT
>CBDVDU010000301.1:0-2980 GCA_965372825.1 uncultured Gammaproteobacteria bacterium
GGGATTATAAATGCATATTTTTATTCTCCTCACCCAACCCTCTCCAACAAGAGAGGGCTTAAGTCAACAGCATTGTCCCACGGAACAGATTAAGTAAGTGCTAAAAATGTAAACTACTTTTGGAACTATATGAAAGATGATCAACATTTCTTAGTTATATATTTGCGAAACATAATGCATGATTTCTTGCGCAGTAACGGGTTTAGAAAACCAGTAGCCTTGGGCAAAGTCGCAGTTGTTCTCAACTAAAAACTGTAGTTGTTCTTGTGTTTCTACGCCTTGGGCAATCACTTTTTGGCCTAAACCATGAGACATTGAGATGATGGCACGCACCACCGCTTGGTCTTTTGGGTTGTTAGTAATATGACGAATAAATGAAGGATCGATTTTTATATGGGCCGTAGGCAAGTTTTTTAGCTCAGACAGCGATGAGTGGCCTGCACCAAAATTATCAATGGCGATGAGCACTTCAGAATCAACCAGCCGTTGCATAATTTTAGTCGCCATCTCCGGATTTTTCATAAAAGCGCTTTCATTAATTTCAAGCTCTATCCATTCGCGTCGTGCGCCAGTAGCATCAATCTTTTTAAGCATATTGTCCGCAAAGGCCATATCGAGTAGTTCTATAGGGGAAATATTGACGGATATTTTGCCGAAATTAAAGTCCTCTTTTGACCAACAAACCGCTTGTAAGCAGACGCGAGTGATAGCCCAATTATTTAGTTTAGTGATTAAGCCGATCTTTTTTGCCAGTGCTATAAATTCTTCAGGTTCAATTAAGCCTAAGTCTGGGTGTTGCCAGCGGATTAAAGCTTCATAGTTATGTATTTTGTTGTTTGCTACATAATGTTTGGATTGGTAAGCAATTTGTAATTCAAAGCTGTTGTCATAACAGTTTTTAGCAAGCGCTTTGCGTAAAGCTTGTTCCAGTGCAAGGTGTCGATTATTGGCTTGGTGTAATTCCATCGTGCAAAACGCGTAGCCCTTTTTTTCTTTCTTTGCTGAGTACATTGCATTTTCAGCTTGTTGCAGTAATGTTTCGCCATCAATACCGTCTTGTGGGTAGTTGGCAATACCAATGCTCGAGCTCAGAATAAATTTATTTTTATTTAAAGTGATAGGCGTGCGCAAGTCCTGTAATAGTTGTTTTACAGTTTTTTCAGCCGTATTAGCGGGTGTATTTAATAAAATAAGCGCAAATTCATCCCCTCCGATACGCGCGGTTATGTCGGTATCTTGGCTGTGTGCTTGTAGTCTTAAAGCGGTCTCTTTGAGTGCTGCATCACCCGCAGCATGACCTAGACTATTGTTGATGATTTTAAAGCGGTCAATGCCTATGACTAACAGGACAAAGTTTTTTTGCTGTTGCTCTAAATGCGTCATTTCCTTTAATTTCCGAATAAAGCAAAGCCTGTTCATTAGCTTTGTCAATTCATCGAAATAGGAGAGTTTGCTTAGTTGTTCCTGAGTTTGATTTACATGTGTAATGTCGCGGGCAATACCTGCAAGTCCAATGCATTGTTGAGCGCTGTCGTATAGCGGCGTTTCTAATATTTCTAAGCAATGCTTGTTTCCTGTTTTGTCGAGTATTTCAATGTTATATTTTGGAGGATGCTCTCCTTTTAAGCTCTGATTTCTATGGGTAACGATATTTTTATTATCCGGATGCTCAGTTAGATAATTGGGGTAATGCTTGATAAAGTCGCTAGTGCTATAACCTAAAATTGTAGAGATTGAGGGGCTGATGTCGCTAAGAGTGCCTTTTAAATTATATTGATAAAAGAAGTAATTATCTTGCAGGGCGGCAGCAAGGTGACTGTACTTTTGTTGCGTCATATCTAGTTGCTCATTACTTATTAGAGCTTGGCTGCTAATGTTTTCTTTTAAGTTTGTTAGTTTGATATTTTTTGTTTTCTGTTTGTTTTTGTTTATTTTTAGCTGCCGGTTTTGGCGTTTAATCGATCCAATCCAAAGTAATAGTGCTAATGTAACTAAGGAAAAACTAATGATCATTTTTTTATTTATTTCGTCCTCAGCCACTAATTCGATAGGCGAATACCAACGTTGATTAATGGTTCGTTTTTCCGTTTCTGTGATGGCATTTAGGCCTTTTTGAAAAATTCTAGCTAATATGGGCCAATCGCTACGCACGGCAACACTTTCATTGCTATTGTTACGCTCATAAAAAGCAGAAAACTGGATGTTATTTAAGAGGAATTTATTTTGAGCAAAGTAACTGGTAGCAAAAAAGCTGATTGCTGCATCGGCCTGCTGATTATCTACAGCTAGTAAAGCACCTGAAGTATTTTCTACGTAATAAGGGGTAATACCTTTTATGTCTTTAATAATGTTTTGTGTGTACTGATAATCTTTGACCAGAGCCACGGTTTTTCCCGAAAGGCTGTTGTGATCTTTGATTGTTTGATTGGATTTGTGGCTAACAATAACCAGAGATTTAAAAATATAAGGCTGGGTAAAGGTAAAGTGGTTCTTGCGATCCGGCCTATTGACCATGGTAGCGATAACATCAATTTCTTTATTAAGAGCGCCTAGGTAGATCTCTTTCCAGAGTGTGCGCTTATCAATGGCTATTTGAATCTGCAGTTTTTGGCTAATTAACTGGATGGTGTCATAAGCGATACCAGTGAGTTGCCCTGCGTCATTAATAAAGCTGTAAGGCGGGAAATTTCCGTCAAATGCAATGCGAATGGGCTGATGCGCTGCTAGCCATAATTGCTCTTCGGTTGTTAATAAGGGCGGTTGTTCGGTGGAGAATTGTTCTACTTGTGGGAGCTTATTCCAGTAGGCGAAAGTGCTGCTAGAGATGAATGGCAGAGCCAGTAGACAAAAAAGGAAAAGAAGTTTAAATGTTTTTGCCATGAACGATCCTTACATTAAGCTTAATTATGGCTAAGTATAGACTAGGGAGCGTGCATGAAACAAACTCCCGATTTCTAACTTGTCTTTTTACTCCAGCTGA
>CBDVDU010000302.1:0-2972 GCA_965372825.1 uncultured Gammaproteobacteria bacterium
GCGAGGCGTTAACTCATCAGGCGTAAGTTTTTCTATTAATTCAATAGCAGGATGCAGCTCATTAATAGCAAACAAATCTAATTGCGTGCTGCCTATCTCCGCCTGCTGCTCTTTATAGGCAGAACTCTCTAAATGCCTCAATTTCAACTTAGCTTGCTCAATAACGATTTTCGGCACACCCGCCAAAGACGCTACTTGTAAGCCATAACTTTGACTTGCTGCGCCTTCTTTTACTGCATGTAAAAAAACAATTTTATCGCCATGCTCCATAGCATCTAAATGAACGTTATGAATAACACTTTGCTCTTCAGGCAAACTGGTCAACTCGAAATAATGCGTCGCAAATAACGTATAAGCCTGTATTTTTTTCGCCAAATAATCCGCACATGCCCAAGCTAAAGAAAGGCCGTCGAAAGTACTTGTCCCCCGCCCTATTTCATCCATAAGAATCAAACTATTTGCCGTGGCATTATGCAAAATATTCGCCGTTTCCGACATTTCCACCATAAAAGTAGACCGCCCACTGGTTAAGTCATCCGAGGCACCAATACGCGTAAAAATTTTATCGATCGGACCACAGTTCATCTTGTTTGCAGGCACAAAACAACCGATATGTGCAATCAACACAATCAATGCAGATTGACGCATATAAGTTGATTTACCGCCCATATTTGGACCGGTTATTATCAACATGCGTCGATCAGGTGAAAAATTCAAATCATTAGCAACAAACGGAATATTAGAAACTTGTTCGACAACTAAATGTCGACCGCCTTCAATATTCAAACCATTTTCTTGCTGTAAAACAGGCCGCACTAGATTCAAGTTTTGGCTACGCTCAGCAAAATTAACCAAAACATCTAATTCAGCTAAAGCCATAGCACATTGCTGAATAGGGATTAAAACTGAGGCAATAGCATTTAATAATTCGTCATACAGTTTCTTCTCAAACGCTAATGATCTCTCTTTAGCGCTGAGCACTGTATCTTCAAATTCTTTTAATTCAGTGGTAAAAAAACGCTCGGCATTTTTAAGGGTTTGCTTACGCGTGTAGGTATCTGGCACATTATCCGACTGCGATCGAGGGATTTCAATATAATAGCCATGGACACGATTATATTTAATTCTTAATGTTGCGATTCCCGTATTTTCCTTTTCGCGGCTTTCCATATCCAACAAAAATTGATTAGCATTTTGACTAAGATCGCGTAAATCATCTAATTCTTGATTATAGCCATAAGCAATCACTCCCCCATCTCGAATCAGTACCGGAGGATTATCAATAATAGCTTTCTGTAATAAATTCAATAATTCCGGTTGTTCAGCCATTTTAAGTGCTAAATCACTTAAAACACCACAATCAGCTTGAGCTAATTGTACTTGTAAAGCCGGTAAAACAGCAAAAGTACTACGTAATACCAATAAATCACGCGGACGTGCTGATTTTAAAGCGACCCTCGAACTGATACGTTCAATATCACCTACAGAACGCAATAAATCACGTATTTCTTGATAAAGTTGATTGGCTAATAAAGCATCAATACTATCGTAGCGGTTATTCAGAAGTATTTGGTCGCGCAAAGGACGGTTAAGCCAACGACGCAAACAGCGACTCCCCATCGCGGTTACGGTTTTATCTAGCACGCCCAATAAAGTAAATTGTATTTGCCCTGACGGATGATAGTCCAATTCTAAATTACGCCGGCTAGCAGCATCTAATAAAATACTATCATCACTATTTTCTACACTAATTCCTTGGATATGTGGTAATGCGCTTTGCTGCGTATCTTTGACATATTGCAATAAACAACCTGCTGCAGAAATAGCTGCGGACAAATGTTCACAACCAAAACCTTTTAAATCATGCGTTTTAAATTGCTTTAATATTAACTTTCGAGCACTTTCTTCATCGAAATGCCAAGACGGTCTTCTCGTTTGGCCTTTTCGCTCTTTTAACGCTGCCGGCAAAATCCAGTCTTCATCCGATAAAAGTTCAGCAGGATTTAACCTGCTCATCTCACTTAATAATTCATTGCTTGAATTGACTTGCTGCAAGACAAAACGCCCACTGGTTAAATCTAAACACGCTATGCCATAGACCTTTTTAAAAAAAACAATCGCAACCAACAAATTATCTTGTCGCTCTTCCAGCAAAGCCTCATCGGTCACCGTTCCTGGCGTAACAACACGAACTACCTGCCGTTCAACTGGACCTTTTGATGTCGCTGGATCACCAATTTGCTCACAAATTGCAACCGATTCACCAATTTTAATGAGTTTCGCAATATACCCTTCTGCCGCGTGATAAGGTAAGCCGCACATTGGGATAGGATTACCCGCTGAATTTCCTCTAGCCGTTAGAGTAATACTTAATAACTCAGCCGCTTTTTTAGCATCATCAAAAAATAACTCATAAAAGTCTCCCATACGATAAAACACCAAAGTATCCTGATAGTCCGCTTTAATACGGTGATATTGCTGCATCATTGGTGTATGAACTGCTTTTTTATCGGTCATAGGTATCTAGGAAAATTTATTTAAAATAACGAGTAGAAAAGAAAATGAATATTTTACCTTTCCTAGCTAAATAAAAGGCAAAAAAAAACCCAACCTATTGCTAGATTGGGTTTTAGAATATGAGCTTGGCAATTCCCTACTTTCACATGGATAAATCCACACTATCATCGGCACTAAGCGGTTTCACTTCCGAGTTCGAGATGGGATCGGGTGGTTCACGCTCGCTATGGTCACCAAGCAATTTGGTTTGACTGACTGGATCCATATCGCTATGTTTCCATCAATCGTCTCTTATTCAGCCTATTGGCCAAATAATTGGAAATCTGTAGTTTGAGTCTAAGAGCCTTTTCGTTCTCTTACAGTAAAAACGTCATGTCGCTTTCACATAAAACCAAAACGTATTTGGTGTTATATGGTCAAGCCTCACGGGCAATTAGTACAAGTTAGCTTCACAC
>CBDVDU010000303.1:0-2926 GCA_965372825.1 uncultured Gammaproteobacteria bacterium
GCCCTTGGTGTGTGTCAATGCTCACCGGAGTATTAGCAACAGGCTTGGCGACACTGGTTGGAGTGTTAATCGCGCTGATGCCTCTATGGAAAATAAGCGGAACGATTAAACAAGTGATTGTACGTATTGTTTTAGGGTTAAGTGCTTTTTTCGTGGTGGGAATAGTGACGGCTATTTTGGCGGCAATAGTGCAGCATTATCCGCTAGGTATTGGGCAGTATTTAGTATAAAAAGGTAGGGAGGACTAAAGTCCGCCCTACGAATCTAAGAATAAAGCCTCGACTTAATGCTCATGCCCGTGGCCATGCTCCTGAGCAATCTGGCGATAATGACAACCATCACACTCCATCATTTTTGTTGGCTTATCTTTAATCAAGGCTAAAACACGATCATCTAGCGTTGCAAAAATTTCTGGTTCAAAACCAAAATACTTGCCTAAACCAAAACGAATCTGTGGGTATTGCGCTTGCAAATGAGCCGCTTGCTTATCAATGCGCTCAATCAAAGTGCCGGTAAATAAATAATACGGTAAGATGCAAACCTGCGTCATGCCTAATTTAACTTGTCTTTGTACCGCTGTTTCTAATCTGGGAAAAGTAATGCCAGTAAACGCAATATCGACCAATTCATGCTGCGTTTCTTCCCACAACCAACGTGCCATTTTCGCCACTTCACCGTTAGCAATTTTATCCGATGAACCACGACCTAAAATAATCACGCCGGTTGATTTTGGGTCTGGCATATCTAAGCTGGCCATAACTTTTAGCAGGCTGCGTTTCATGATATTTAAAATGGCTTCACTGGCTCCGATATGTGGAGCATATAGGAATTCAACGTCAGGATGACGTTTTCTTGCTTGGGCTAAATGCTCAGGCACTTCCATTTTTACATGACCAGCCGCATTTAAAATTAACGGTACAACAATGACTTTCTTTGACTTTTTTGCTGCCAGATCAAAGCCCGCATCAAGCAAAATATCAGCAAACTCAATAAAGCACACATCAATCTGCCACTCGGGATGTAGAGTGCGCCAATGATCGGCAAACGCTTCAATTTCAACATTGCCTTGTTTAGCTCTTGAGCCGTGGCCAACTAATAAAATACTGTATTCCATGCTTAATCCTGTGTTTTTATCGCTTTACGAAAACGGTGACTAAATTCCGCATCGTATAATTTTGATTTTTTAATTTCTGTCCATTGTCTTGCGCCTAAAGCAGGGCTGGCAATAATCATCGCTTGCGCATTAACGCCTGCCTGTTTGCATTGCTCTTTAATGGTCGCCAAAGTACCGCGAATTATTTGCTCTTCGCCGGGCCAACTGGCTTTATGTACAACCACAATCGGTGCATCGTCTGACCAGCCTGCCGCTAATAAATCTTCGCGCACTTTCTTTAATAAGGTTATCGATAAGTATAAACAGAGCGTGCAATGATGCCGCCCCAGCTCGACTAAAGATTCTCCCTCAGGCATGGGGGTGCGACCTTCAACGCGGCTAAAGATCACCGTTTGCGTAACTTCTGGCAAGGTCAGTGTTTCTATTGCCGCAGCCGCTGAAGCCATTGCTGAAGTAACGCCAGGCACTACGCCTATCTCGATGCCAGCTTTATCTAAAGGTTGTACCATTTCGACTAATGCGCCATATAAACTAGGGTCACCAGTTTGCAGGCGAATAACCGTCGCATCAGCTACCGAATATTTGATTAACCAATCGGTAATTTCCTCTAAAGTCATGCCTTTAGAGTCTTCTATTGCGCAACTCGGCTTAGCCCATTGGGTTGCTGCTTCTGAGACTAAAGAACCTGCGTATAAAATAGCATCTGCTTGGGCGATGAGTTTTTGTGCTTTGAGTGTAATCAGTTCAGGGTCACCAGGCCCTGCACCAACAAACCAAACTTTGGCCATAGTTACTTATCCGTCTATTTTCTGGGTGCCTTAGCATTTATAAAAAACGCCTGATTTCCCTGTATGTTCAATGCAGTGAATTTAAGCCCTCTTTTGCTGGAGAGGGTTGGGTGAGGAGGGTAAAATTATGAATATAAACTCCCCCTCATCCCAGCCTTCTCCCGCTGGAGAAGGGGCTTAACAGCGTTGTGCTTTTAGCTCGCTTTGTCATGTAAATAAAGGCGGGCTAAAGCCACGCCCTACAGAGTTTTTGAGGTATTTTGTACGGCACTATAATTGAAGCTGGCTATATTAACACAAGCGAGAGGGGCGCATTTATTTCAGGCATAAAAAAAGGGAAGGCTGTTAAGCCTCCCCTTTTGTAGGGATATAGCGTTAAGCGATTGCTTAGAAGCCAATACCTACATAACCACCAGTTGTGAAGCCATCAAGATCAACGCCATCAAGATCTCCGAATGTTAAATTATAACGGATATCAGCACCTAGGTAGATATCGTTCCATACACGGTAATCAGCACCAGCAGCAAACATCATACCAGGCTGTAGAACCGTTACGCCAGAAGATGGAGGGCTGATAACATGTAGAGCAAAACCAGCTGGGATAATCCAAGGTCTGAAGTCGCTACCTTTCAAAAATTTGATTTTTGGTGAAGCTGAAAGTGAAAACTGAGTTAATGTGACGGTGCCACCACCTACAGCGCTTTTTGTCGGTGCCGTACCAAAATCTTTATAGTCAAACATTAATTCTGCAATAACTTCGGTTCCATCATGTAAACCAAAAAGATCATCATTTAAACTGAAGTCAAAACCAGCTCCAAAATACCAGCCGTCTTGATTGTTACCTGTTCCTGTTAAGATATCAGTACGGACTTCATTGTTTCTCGCATAACCTGCACGGAAGAAAACCATATTATCTTTGCTAGCGGCTACTTGCTCAGCTTCTGCTTGTTCTAATTTAGCAATTCTTGTTTTTAAATCGCCTAATTCATCTGCGCTTGCTTGTGGAGCTGCAGTTAAACCTGCG
>CBDVDU010000304.1:0-2924 GCA_965372825.1 uncultured Gammaproteobacteria bacterium
CTCGGCTTCTTGCCTTCCTTTCCCTCAGTTTCCCATTGCTTAATCGCTTGCTGCCAGTCGCTTAATTGTTGCTGGTAACGCTGTTCGCGGGCTTGTTTTATTTGTTCTAATAGCTCGGTGGAGGAGGTGACTTTATCGGGATTATCTTTACGCCATTGCTCGGTGAGCTTGCCTTCAAACGCGTGCTTTAGCAGTGCTTGGCGGTATACTTGCAGTTGTGCTTTTGCGGTTTGCAGGCTTTCTACGCCTTTGTCGATCTCGGAGAACAGTTCTTCGACTTTGGAAACGATGCGATGTTGTTCCTTAAAAGGAGGAATAGGAAACTCATACCCCCAAAGTAAATTAGGATCTACATGAGGTATTCCAACGCCTTTAGCTCTCGTATTAATCTCTAGGTATTTAGACTGTAGAAAATAATAAGCGTAGTTATTTACAATACGAGGGAAATTAATTCTAACTAAAGTACTTCCTACTGCTCCTTTAACACCTTTTCCAACCAGCCCTGAACGTGATCCATCCCATACCATTAAAAAGTCTTCTTCTGAGCATAGTCGACAGCCTATACCATCAGTATAAGATGCGTAAATCCCTTTCTCAAACGCCTTAATATCGACATAGGGCATACAATATTCATCGGTTTTTTCTTTAGATTGGTTTTTAGGCTTTTTCCCTTTATCATTCTCAACAAAGTCACCAAGTCGAACTGACTGCCACGAACTAGGCAATATAGGAATGCCTTTTTTATCACTCAATTTCCCAATCCTCCAATCTTAACCCTGTCACCCGTGAAAACTCCCCTGTATTATGGGTAATCAACACCGTATCATAAGCCCGCGCTGTGGCGGCAATCAGTACGTCATTCGGCCCGATAGGTTTTCCTGGGGCGGCTAAATCGGCGCGTATTAGCCCTGCTTCTTCAGCGCAACGATCATCAAAGTTTAAGCTGCTGAGTGGTTTAAAGAAACGCTGTAGCAGCTGTAAATTAGCTTCTACTCTTTTGCTATGGCGCGCGCCGTAAAGCAATTCGGCTTTAACAATACTGCATAAAGCGATTTCAGCTGGAGGGTGTTGCTGCAGGTGTTTAATGATGTGGCTGGAGCTTTGGTTCATCAGGCGTATACAGGCATTCGTGTCTAATAAATACATCAATTAAAACCTTCACGCTGCTCGTAGTCGCCTTGTACAGATCGCTCCAAGGGTTCACCTTGCCAAGTACCAAACAATTTAAAGTAATCTTCTGGCCATTGGCTTTCAACTTCTTTTTTAACCAAGAACGCGAGGTACTTAGAAACTGATAAGTGCGCTTGCTGGGCTTTTTCTTGTAATTTACTGGCTACGTCGTCGGGAACGTAGCAGTGTAATTGCGTCATGTTTTAACTCCAAATATATGTGCTATATGTGTATATTAGCATAAACAGCCTTTACGCGGCTAAGGCTTCATTCAGCTCTTCAATGAGTGGTTCCATCTGATCGCCGAATAGTTGATACATTTTACCCATCCCCCCTTGCGCGTCAAAGGGAGCATAATCAAGATCATCGCGCTCAATATGAAAAGAGTTAATCACGTGATCACGCATCATATGTAGCCAGTGCATTTGTGCTTCGGTGTATTTCGTATCACCACCCGCATGAGTTTTCATTATCCAGTTTTGGAAGTTTCTGCGTACCGTGTCGTTGTAAGGTGAAAGCATTTCATCAATATTGGTCACTTTACGGATAAGAGAAACTAAAGCCGTAAGCTCATTTAGCGGCTGTTTAATACTGCTGCCCGCTTCACCTTCCAAGACTTTAAAGGCATTCCATACACGTATCGGCGCGAGTTTTGGCTGGTCGCTTTTCAGTTTTTCCATCAGTTCTTTAATCATTTGAAAGGTGACTTCACGGCGGCGGTGCGGCTGTTGATAGTATATTTTTAATGCGGTAATCTCATCTTGATGCTGTTCTAGGTAGTCGCTAAGCTCTTGCGCCAAGGCTTCTGCATTGGCTTGCGCATCACCCGCCCACTCGGAAGCTTCTATTTCATCAATATTGATATGGTCGATGATTTGTTCTTTGTCGCGGCGAATATCGTCCATCAATTTAATTAAGTCGCCCGTAAATAGCTTACCTGCCTCTTGGCATAACTGCTGCTGCGCTTGCTCTCGTGCTTGATCGCCAGGGTCTGAACCGACAGGTAGCTTGGCTATTTCCAGTGCTTTGGCTTCAACAAGGTCGGCATCAATCGCATCAAGCAAATGTTTAACGATATGGGTTATTGGCATCCCTGCTTGTTGCTGTATTTGGTTTTTCTCTGCGGGGCTTAATTGGTTATTAAGGCGTGCTAAGCGTCCTGCCAACGAGGAGATATCATCTTCATCACCTGCGCCCATCATAACGCCCATTGCTAGATCTTTAAGCGGAATACTGGGTTTGATAATCAACGGGCTACTGGCTGTTTTTAGTGATTGCGTCACGCCGATAGCATCCACAATAACGTAATGAGTTTTAGCTGTGATGGCTGAAGGGCTGACTTTTTGTAAGTCATCTTTGCCCATGATGCGGGTACCACGACCTTTCATCTGCTCAAAGTAGTTACGGCTTTTTACATCACGCATAAACAGCAGGCATTCCAGCGGCCTTACATCGGTGCCAGTAGCAATCATATCAACGGTCACGGTAATCCGTGGGTAGAAATCATTGCGGAAATTGGCTAAGACGGCATCAGGGTCTTCGCCTTTTTGAACTAAGTTACCTTCTTTATCCTTAATGTCCTTGCCTGCGTTATAAGTCACTTTGCGGCAGAAGTCGTTACCTTCTCCGAACTCTTCACGCACAATACGAATGATGTCATCGGCATGGCTGTCAGTTTTAGCAAATATCAGCGTTTTAGGAACCTCTTTGCGCCCTGGAAAAATAACAGGAAGTTGCTTATTAAATTCACTAAT
>CBDVDU010000305.1:0-2873 GCA_965372825.1 uncultured Gammaproteobacteria bacterium
CCAGTCCTCTGAGGACTGGCAGTGCTTTCGGATATTATTGAATTTTGATTCCTTAAGGCGAAAACATTAAGGTAGGGTACGCATTGTGTACCTTTTGGTGTAACAAGGTGTGCGGTGCATACCCTACATAAATTGTACTGACTTAAAATACTAACCCAGATATTTAAGTGCGAATAACTCAAACTTAGCGTCAAAAATCCTTACTTTTTAAGCTGTTTATACTACAATTGTATAGATTGGTAAACGAGTTAGAAAGGAGAAGAGCATGGCGACTAAAAAAGTGAATAAAAAAAGTGTAGAGAAAAAGGCTGACAGGAAAAATGAGGGCAAGGTACAAGTCTGGATTAAAAAAGAAACGATAGGATATGAACAAGAGTTACATAGGCTTCAAGTTGAATTATTGAAGTTTCAGAATCACGTCAAAGAAAATGGCCTGAAAGTTTTAATGATCTTTGAAGGTCGTGATGCCGCAGGTAAGGGCGGGACGATTAAAAGAATTACTGAGCATTTAAATCCGCGTGGCGCAAAAGTAGTCGCTTTGGAAAAGCCTTCCGATACAGAAAGAACGCAGTGGTATTTTCAGCGCTATATTCAAAATTTACCTTCTGCGGGTGAAATTGTTTTATTTGACCGCTCTTGGTATAACCGCGCAGGTGTTGAGCCGGTAATGGGGTTTTGCTCTGAAGCTGAACATAAAGAGTTTTTAAGAGAAACCCCTGAATTTGAAAAAATGATTGTTAATTCAGATATTATTTTTATTAAATTTTATTTTTCGGTTAGTAAAAAAGAGCAGGCTAAACGGTTTGAAAAGAGAATTACCGACCCTTTAAAGCAGTATAAGATTTCCCCTGTTGACCAAGAGGCGCAAAGGCTTTGGGATAAATATACGATTGCTAAGTATTCGATGCTACTATCGACGAATACACCTTATGCCGAATGGACAGTTATAAAATCGGATAACAAGAAAAAAGCACGTATTAATTGCATTAAACATATTTTGTCGCACGTAGAGTACCCGAATAAAATTTCAGATGACCATTTGCAGGAAGATCACGAGATTTTAGTCAATGGCGCTGATGAGATAAAAAGAATGGAAATTAATATGAACAAAGCGGTTTAAATCGCTTGTTGTAACGCTACGTCATTCTCTGCTTTTTTTAGCAGGAGTCTATTAAACCAAAATAATGGATTCCCGATAAAGAGCTTCGGGAATGACGAATTTTCTAAGTAAAAAGTAGCTCTCTTAGGCGGGCTACTGTTATTTCTAAGTCTTGCTCAGTATAGGGCAAGCCATCAAACTTCCCCCAGATAGGCGCTGGCCAAGCCTTATCTTTTTGGTATCTTACTACATGATGAATATGCAATTGAGGCACCATATTACCTAGTGCGGCGATATTCATTTTGTCTGCTTGATAGTGTTCAGCTAATTTCTTTGCTACATAACACGACTCGCGCATTAATAGCTGCTGATCATCGTCAGAAAGTTGATGTATTTCCTTGAGGTTTTCTCGTTCTGGAACCAGTATTAGCCATGGGAATTGACTATCATTCATCAGTAATACTCGACACAATGCTAAGCGGCCAAGTTCAATACAATCTTTTTTTAGTGTAGGGTGCAGGGTAAATGACATAGTGCTAGGGCTTGAAATGTTAGGGTAAAACAGTGTACCGTTAGCACTGGACAATAACAATAATAATTAAGTTCTCCATGACTAGCATCCACTCTCAAACGAAAACGCCGCTGGCTGTTTCTTTTAAGCTGCTTTTAGCTTTATACGCCATTATCCCTTTATGCTTGATCTTGCAGCTAACCGATAGTTTCGCGCTAAACGGTGCTTTATTACAATATTTACCCAGTAGTCCGAGTCACTTTTTGTTATTTCAGGTGTTATTTGGTACGCCACATATTCTTGCCAGTACTTTGCTGATGACCAGCAATAAAGACTACTTTCAGTTTTATCAAAAGAAAATTATTATTATGACTTTGGTTATCATGGTGTTTTTCGCTGTGGCTAGTCAGTTAGTTTCTTATTATGTGTTGTATATTTTGGTTGCGTCATGGACGGTTTATCATGTTTTAAAGCAGCAGCATGGTGTCGGGCGAGCGATTTATCAACTCCCTAGTTGGGCGTTTTATTTGTTGTTATGGCTCAGTGTGGCTGCGGGAATGAGCATTTATATCGGGATTTTTCTCAAAGATTCTTTAACGCCGCAATATGCCGAGTGGGTTAAACAGCTTGCAGCTGGCCTAGTTGTTTCTTTGTTTTTTAGTACTATTCTGTGCCAGCGGTATGTGAAAACACGCTTCGGTATAGCCTTTATCTGGGCTAATTCCTTATTAATTATCAGCAGTTTTTACTTTTACGTACAAGAATATTACTTTTTGGCGATTTTAATTCCGCGCTTAGTGCATGATGCCACGGCTTATATTTTTTATGTGACCCATGATGTGAATAAGCATGGAGAGCATCCACAGAACTTTATTTATCGCTGGGCGAAGAAGGTGAAATTTAATGTTTTTATCGTTTTACCTGTAATCTCTTTTGCTTTGACTTATGTTTTACAGGTCTATGGTGATCAGTGGGTGAATGCAATCACTCAGTTTTTCTTTGGTATGGAAATCAGAAAGGCGATTAGCTTGGGTTTGATAGGCTATTTTTCTTTGATGCATTATTATACTGAGGCTTTTACTTGGAAGCACGGCTCACCATATAGGCAATATATACGTTTTAAGCCGTAATGCTCATTTTACAAACTTTAAAGATGAATTACATATCCTTAGTCCGCTTTGGTTATTATTGACCTTGAGCGTTTTTTTTCGTACACCTACACCTATTGATGAAACGCGGTATTTAACCGTCGCTTGGGAAATG
>CBDVDU010000306.1:0-2867 GCA_965372825.1 uncultured Gammaproteobacteria bacterium
ATTTAATAATATCCGCAAGCACTGCCAGTCCTTTAAGGACTGGCAGTGCTACATAACCCTGGAGAGAATAAGGTACCAACTTTAATATTTAAAAGGAGAGAAGGAATGCAACGTTTACCAATATTTACCGCCTTAATACTATTAATTTCAATCAATAGTGCTGGTGCGCAAATGAGCTGTCACACAGATTCGTTTGCTAATAAAACATGCCGAGATAGCCAAGGGAATACATGGTTTGGGCGAACAGATGCATCAGGTAATGAGCAATGGACTGATAATAAGGGAAATATGGTCAATGGAATTAGGGATTCTTTTGGCAATATGACCTATAAAGATAGTTCGGGACAGGTACGAGGAAAAAAAGATTCCTTTGGTAATGAAGCATGGAAAAAAAGTAACGGTGAAATTATTAAGGGAAGAACAGATGCTTTTGGCAATAAAAATTATAAAAACGGATCGGGTAGCGCGATAGGCTGTTATACGGACTCACTGGGCAATGAAACGTGTGCTAAATGATAATTTGAAAAACGACTAGGCAAAAAAAATGCGTCTTAACTAAGTTAAGTCGCATTCAAGGAGGAGGGTAAACTCTAATCAGTTTGGAGTGCATTTAAGAGTTGCATATATCATATCTAAGTTCATTGCAATTGAAAATGTGACATATTGTCGCAGTCTTAGGCTAGAGGATTAAGGGGGTACTCTCAAAAGAGTGACTTACTTCTTGAAATTTATCACTTTATTTGCCGGATTTAAGTTTATTTCATCAATAATAATACCTTGGCGCGCATTAATAATATAGCTAACGGCGTCCGCAACGTCATTTGCCAGCAAATGTTGGCTCGCCTGTTCGCCGGGCTCAAACGTTAATGTATTAAAAAATTCGGTTTTCACCATGCCGGGGTTAATTAAGGAAACACGCACACTGCTTTTTGCGCATTCATCTCTTAGCGCCTGACTAAACCCACGTAGGGCAAATTTACTGGCACAATAAATCGATCCTTTGCGGCTACCAGCTAATGCGGCTTCTGAGCCTATAAAAATAAGATCAGCTAAAGATTTTCGCTTTAAGCTAGGTAGAAACCCTTTGGCTAGAAAACTTTGGCTAATAAAATTCAGATTCATTATTTCTTGTATTTGGCTAAAAGAAAATTCTTCCAAGCTGGAAAACTGACCTTTGCCAGCACTGAAAACAATGCCATCAATTGTGGGATATTGTTTGACCAGTTGTTTGATTTTATTGGGTAAAGTAGCCAAATCGCTGAAATCTATTTGTACTGAATTAAAGCGCGGGTGGGCTTGCGTGAATTTTTGGCAATCTCTGGAAACGCCAACTACCTCATGACCTTGATCTAATAAAGTTCGCGCACAGGCACGACCTATGCCTGAGCTTGCCCCAGTAATTAAAATCGTACGTTTTACAAACTGCATGGGAAAAATTTATCTTCAGGAATATAGTTGAGCAATTCCTGTGTACAAAATTGCATCATTTCTTCTTCTATTTGCGCTTTATAAGACATCATGCCATCGCGTGATTCTAGTGGGCTGGCAAATAATTTTTCTTCGGGGTAAAGCTTTTGTACTTTTTTAAAATACTTATCCGGTAAACGAAAAACACCCAAACTAACGGAATGTAGCAATTCGGGGTTAATTTTAGCAAACACAGTTTTGAATAAGCTTTGATAATGCTGTTGGTAATCATCTTCGTAAATAATCGGGTCAAAGCGCAAACCTATCGGCCAGCCTTTTTCCTGTAATTTATTCAGCGCATCCAGCCGTTTTAATATATTAGGCGCTTTATGTTCCAATGCTGAAGCGATTTCATCAGGTGTAAAGCTAAAGGCAACAATACAACGCTCAAAGGCCTCAATATCTAATAAATGGCGTACTTGCGTGCTTTTCGTGCGTAATTCCATCCACGCGTTAGGAATGGCGCGGATAACGGGTAAAAATTCTTTAGCAAAATCGGTAACAGGCTCCAAAGCTAAACTGTCACAATCGTAGCCAGAAAAAAAGTGTACTGGTTCATCGGGTGTTTCGGCGCATAAGCGCTGAATATCGGCGAAATAGTCTTCATAATTAACAAACAGCACATAATTAGCCGACTGGTACATGCCTTGTAAAAAGCAATAACGGCAATCGTACAAGCAATTCAGCATGTGCGAGAAGTAATAATTCTGCTTGGCACCAATACCGTAATGCGGCGGAGCTTTAAGCATAAAGCCTTGATATTTATCAGCAAGAATTAAAGCGGGTTGCTGTTTTTGTAGGCGAAAGTTTTGCGCTTTCGGATTAAAGACTTCGCCATAGCGATTGCAAGTGACCTGCCGCGCCTTCGGGAAACGCGCACAAATATCGAGTACCCGGGGGTGTTGTAGGATATTTTCTTCTATATAAATTGTATCAATCATAAATGTCTTGGGGGGGATTGTTTTTATATAAAATTTTATATAAACTGGATTAAATTAAACAAGGAGATTTGACATGGCACTAAAATTTTATGAAAGCCCATTTCATGCCACAGAAGCAGTTGACGTCGCTAGCAATATGGTTTTGCGTGCTGACATGATTATAATGATTAGAGATATTATTCAGGGTCAAGGCTGGACACAACAGCAAGCGGCGAATGAACTCAGTATAAGTCAGCCACGCATTTCAGATATAATGAACGGCAAAATAGAAAAGTTCACTCTGGATTTTTTAGTGACGATCTTCGATGCCCTTGGCTTTAAGGCTCGCTTTACTTTTGGCGATATAAATAGTGCAAATATTGAGATTAGACGCATTAAAAGCAAAGCCCTTTAGATTTTTAACTCACTCTTAAGCTCTTTATACCTAATTTTTGCTGTTACCATCGCTTGTTTATCGAC
>CBDVDU010000307.1:0-2849 GCA_965372825.1 uncultured Gammaproteobacteria bacterium
GCACCGCCAGTCCTTAAAGGACTGGCGGTGCTTCATAAGCTAAAGTTTCGGGTTTCATTTAATGTGCGCCCCAACTTTTTTTGATGATGAGAGGTTATTCATCTTGCTCTAAAGAACTACCACAATACTTGCAAAAATCTGCATCTTGATCATGACCAATCTTACCGCAGTTGGGGCAGGCATGATTAACCAGCTTATCTACTTGGTAATGTTTGATGAGTTCCGCGCTATAAATTCCAGTCGGAACTGCTAAAATCCCATAACCCATAATCATAATACCGGAGGCTATAATTTGACCTAAAGGTGTTTGCGGAGCAATATCGCCATAGCCTACGGTAGTTAAGGTGACGATTGCCCAGTAAACTGATTTGGGAATGCTCGTGAATCCAGCAGCGCTGCCTTCGACCACATAAAGTAGAGATCCGCAGATAATAGCTAGGGTTAAAACGACATACAGAAAAACCAAAATTTTATGACTGCTACTCCTAAGTGCGGACATTAAAACTTCAGCTTCCTCCATATATTCCGCTAATTTAAAAATACGGAAAATGCGCAATAAACGTAGGACGCGGATAATCAGTAAATATTTGACACCTGGAAGCAGCAAGCCGAGATAGCTAGGTAAAATAGAAAGTAAGTCGATAACACCAAAAAAACTGCGCACATAAAGTTTGGGCTGGCGTACTGCAATGAGCCGAAAAACATACTCTAAGGTAAATAGCAGGGTAAATCCCCACTCTATATAAAAAAATAGTGAGGTATATTGTGCGTAAAATCCCTCTACGCTGCTCAGCATAACGACTAATACACTAATGGAAATACTGATAATTAAGATAATATCAAACAGCTTGCCTGCATGTGTTTCCGCCCCAAAAATAACTGTATTAAGGTTTTCACGCCAAGGCGATAAATGCTTGCCAGAATTATAATGCAGTTTAGCTTGTTTGGTTTTTGGGGGTTGCATAGGTAGGATTGAATTTGTTTGTAAGGCTGAAACCTTTAGGCTGATTTTGCTAGTTACTATCGCATTATATTATGCTATTGTAACGCACCTATTATAGAGTGGTTTACCCTCTGTCGTGCACAGTGTGATTTTGCATGTGCTTTGTTTAATTCTTGTTTCTAAATAGCTAAATGTCAACAATAGAAAATTTACCCGCTACAAATTTCATACGCCAAATAGTCGCTAAAGATATAGCTGAAAACAAACATAACAAAGTTATTACTCGTTTTCCACCTGAACCTAATGGTTTTTTACATATTGGACACGCAAAATCCATTTGCTTAAATTTTGGTGTTGCCTCTGAATTTCAAGGCCTATGTAATTTACGCTTTGACGATACTAACCCTGAGAAGGAAAGTATCGAATATGTACGTGCCATTGAAAAAGATGTGCATTGGCTAGGTTTTGAATGGGCTGAGTTAAGACATTCTTCTGATTATTTTGAGCAGCTATATGGTTTTGCCGTTGAACTGATAGAGAAAGGCTTAGCTTATGTTGATAGCCTTAATGCGGAGCAAATGCGTGAATATCGCGGCTCATTAACAAAGCCAGGTAAAGAAAGCCCTGATCGTAGTCGTAGCATTGCTGAAAACCTGGATTTATTTGCCCGTATGCGTGCCGGTGAATTTGCCGATGGGCAATATTTGTTACGTGCCAAAATTGATATGGCAGCGCCCAATATCAATCTGCGTGACCCTGCTTTATACCGTATTCGTCGCGTACATCATCAGCGTACGGGTGATGCATGGTGTATTTACCCTATGTATGATTATACGCACTGTATTTCTGATGCTTTAGAAGGGGTTACACACTCGCTTTGTACCCTTGAATTTGCCGACCATCGCCCTTTATATGACTGGATCTTAGATAATATCACTATTGATTGCCATCCACAGCAAATTGAATTTTCACGTTTAGAACTGGAATACACCATTGTTAGTAAGCGTAAATTAAATCAATTAGTAGTTGAAGGTCATGTGAGTGGTTGGGATGATCCGCGTATGCCAACTATCGCGGGTTTACGTCGTGCGGGTTTTACGCCTGCTGCTATTCGTGATTTTTGTGAGCGTATTGGTGTGACTAAAAAAGATGCATGGATTGAAATGTCTGTATTAGAAAACTGCATCCGTGAAGATTTGAATAATACGGCTTTCCGTGCCATGGCTGTTTTAGAGCCTCTGAAAGTTGTACTGGAAAATTATCCAGAAGCTCAAGTTGAGCAGTTAGAAATGGGCAACCACCCGCAAGATGAAACACAAGGTAAGCGTAAGGTTCCTTTTGCTAAAGTGATCTATATAGAGCACGATGATTTTGCTGGTGTTCCACCACCGAAATACAAGCGTTTAATTGAAGGCGGTGAAGTCCGTTTACGTGGTGCTTATGTGATTAAGTGTAATGAAGTCATTAAAGATGCAGATGGCAAAGTTATTGAATTGCGTTGTACTTACGATGAAAATACTCTAGGAAAAAAACCTGAAGGACGCAAGGTAAAAGGGGTGGTTCATTGGGTAGCGGCTGATCATGCTTTAGATGCTGAAGTGCGCCTGTATGATCGTTTATTTAACGTAGCTAACCCTAGTTCTGAAGAGAATTTTTGCGATGCGTTAAACCCTGATTCTTTAGAGGTTATCAGTGCTGCGAAAGTGGAATCTAGTCTCGGGCAGGCAGAGTTGGGTAGCCGTTTTCAATTTGAACGTGTAGGTTATTTTTGTTTAGATACTGAAGATAGTTCAGCAAGTAAATTAGTGTTTAATCGTACCGTTACTTTACGAGATACGTGGTAAGTTCTCATTAAGTAGGTAACCATAATTATTCTAACATTTATAAATTTTGGGATTTTAGAGTT
>CBDVDU010000308.1:0-2837 GCA_965372825.1 uncultured Gammaproteobacteria bacterium
CGTCATTCCCGAAGTCTTTTATCGGGAATCCACGTTAAACATAGATTCCTGCTAAGAGCATGCAGGAATGACTAACTGAAAAAGCTGCCTGCACCCTTTAGTAATGAGAAGTTACCGTTAAATAAGCTAAACCTTTAAAAATCAGGCTTCGCCAAGATGCTCCTTGACCAATACCTGCACTCTCTGAGTAATACCACAGAGCAAGGTATAAGGAATCGTTCCTGCGCAAGTAGCAATCTCTTCTACAGGCAAACCATCCCCCCACAATACCACTTGATCTCCAAGCTGAACGTCCGAGCAATCGTTTAAATCAACGGTCAACATATCCATAGACACGCGCCCAATCAATGGCACACGCTTATTGCCTATTAATACTGGCGTTCCCTGTTTTGCATAGCGTGGATAACCATCACCATAACCTATCGATACAACACCTAGGCAAGTATTTTTATCCGCTTTCCAAGTAGCGCCATAACCAACCGTCTCGCCTTTTTTAACTTGCTTAATGGCAATAATGCGCGAGTACAAACTCATTACAGGTAAAAGACCGAGTTGCTTTGCAGAGCCCTCTAACATCGGGGAAACACCGTATAACATCAATCCCGGCCTGACCCAATCAACCCTAGTTTCAGGCCAAGCAATAATAGCAGCGGAATTAGCGACGATTTTCTCTGCATCTAAGCCTTGCGTTACTTCATTAAACACAGCAAGTTGCTGAACTGTTTTAACATCTTGTACGTCATCAGCATTAGCAAAGTGAGTCATAAACACCATAGGCTGACGCACGCATTGACACAGCTGTAAGCGCGATAATAATTCTGAAAACTGCTCAGGTTTAATGCCTAAACGGTTCATACCAGTATCAATCTTTAAAAAAACCGTTATAGAATCAGGCAAAGCGACTGACTCTAGCAACTGAACTTGTGATTCAGAATGAACTACAACATCTAGTTGATAATGCAGTAGAACTTCTATTTCATCGACCTGACTAAATCCTTGTAGGATTAATATGCGCCCTCGAACGCCGGCCTCTCTTAAGCGAATCGCCTCATCTAAACGCGCAACCGCTAAAGCATCAACTTCTGCGCTTAAGTTCTGCGCAATTCGAATCAAGCCATGACCGTAAGCATTCGCCTTAATAACCGCCATGACTTTTGATTCAGGTGCATAGTCACGCGCCCTGCACACATTATGGCGCAAAGCCGCCATATTTAATTCAATATGCGCAGCGGCTGGGATCATTCATAGTCTCCGCCTGAATAAGCGTCATGAGCGCAGTTTTCAAAGCGAGTATATTTACCTAGGAAAGTTAGTCTAACAGTACCAATAGGCCCGTTACGCTGCTTACCAATAATCAATTCCGCCATGCCCTTATCTGGGCTATCTTCGTTATAAACTTCATCTCGATAAACAAACATAATGACATCGGCATCCTGCTCAATACTTCCCGACTCACGTAAATCTGACATGACCGGCCGTTTATTCGGGCGCTGCTCTAAATTACGGTTTAACTGTGATAAAGCGACAACGGGGACATTTAACTCTTTAGCCAAGGTTTTTAAACCACGAGAAATATCTGAAATTTGAGCAACTCGATTATCTCCACTGGCAGGCGATTGCATTAACTGCAAATAATCTAAAACAATCAAGCCTAATTGACCATGATCACGCGTTAAACGCCTTGCTCTGGAGCGTACTTCATTCGGCGTTAAACCCGGTGAGTCATCAATAAATAATTTTGTTTCAGCCAATAAATTAATTGCCGAAGTAAGCCGCGGCCACTCATCATCATCTAATTTACCGGTACGCACTTTATTCTGATCAATTCGACCTAAAGAAGACATCATCCGCATAGCTAAGGAATCTCCAGGCATCTCCAGACTAAATATAGCGACCGGCTTACCACTGCCTACAGCAACATTTTCTGCCATATTCATAGCAATGGTCGTTTTTCCCATTGAAGGACGACCAGCAACAATAATTAAATCGCCGGGCTGCAAACCTGAGGTCATTTCATCTAAATCAGTGAAGCCTGTACCTTCTCCAGTGATATTGCCCTCTTGCTCAAATAAGGCTTCAATTTTTTCAACAGCAGTACCCAATAATTCCTTGATCGGAGTAAACCCAACCTGCCCTTTCTGGCGCTGTTCGGCAATCTCGAAAACACTTTTCTCCGCCTTCTCCAGCAAGTCACTGGTCGATAAGCCTTCTGTATTAAAGGCAGATTCCGATATATCACTACCGATATGAATTAACTGCCTTAATACAGAGCGATCACGAACAATATTGGCATAAGCTACGATATTTGCGGCGCTAGGAGTATCTTTGGCTAAAACACTTAAATACGCTAGACCACCTGCATCATCTAGCTCATCTATTTTAGTTAAGGCTTCAGAAATGGTGACAACATCAAAAGGTACCTGCTTTTCAGCTAACTCTTGGATCGCAGCAAAAATCATCCGGTGATCTTTACGGTAGAAATCAACACTAGCAACTTTATCGGCCACACTATCCCAGCGCTCATTATCCAACATTAAGCCACCCAATACTGACTGCTCAGCTTGAATAGAATGCGGTGGCACTTTTAGAGAATCCATAGCTCTATCACGACTTACAAATTCAGTATCAGACATCTACTTACCCCATTTCAATCAAAAAATATTATATAACTGATATTACGCACAACTTAATAGCACTCGTTCTCACGCCCTGAGGCTGTGCATCAAGTGACACAAGAAGAAAGAATTCGCTGAATTCACAAAAGCATTAAGGAGTGCACATTAAATAAAACCCGAAACTTTAGCTTATGTAGCACTGCCAGTCCTTGAAGGACTGGC
>CBDVDU010000309.1:0-2821 GCA_965372825.1 uncultured Gammaproteobacteria bacterium
CTTCGGGGCAGGCAACTTTTAGGCCTTGACGACGTTCGATAGTTTCAATAAAGGTACTGGCTTCATTGAGGCTTTCATGTGTTCCGGTATCTAACCATGCATAACCACGGCCCATTTTTTCTACGCTGAGTTGTTTTTGTTCTAGGTAGATTTTATTGATGTCGGTGATTTCTAATTCGCCGCGCTCCGAAGGTTTGAGTGTTTTAGCCATATCGATGACCTGGTTATCATAGAAATATAAACCAGTAATCGCGTAATTACTTTTTGGGATCAGTGGTTTTTCTTCTATTGATGTTGCGATGCCTTGTTTATCAAAACCGACAACACCGTAACGTTCTGGGTCATGTACATGGTAAGCAAAGACGCTGGCTCCTTCCGTTTGTTGTGATGCATGCTTGAGTGATGACTGAAGGTCATGACCATAAAAAATATTGTCACCTAAGACCAGTGCCGAGGGTGAGTTACCAATAAAATCAGCGCCTATGGTGAAAGCTTGTGCTAAACCATCTGGGCTAGGTTGTACGGCATATTCGAGGTTAAGCCCCCAGTCACTGCCATCACCGAGTAACTCTTGAAAACGTGGTGTATCTTGAGGGGTGCTGATAATGAGAATATCCGTTATTCCTGCTAGCATTAAGGTGCTAAGCGGGTAATAGATCATGGGTTTATCATAGATAGGCAGTAATTGTTTGGAAGTTACTTTTGTGACAGGGTATAGGCGCGTGCCTGAGCCGCCTGCTAGGATAATGCCTTTACGTTTGGTCATCTTATTTCTCTATGAATTCAGACAGCATTCTGGCAACGCCAGTTTGCCAGTCAGGGAGTGTTAGATCAAAGCTAGATTGTAATTTATGAGTATTTAAACGTGAATTTTTAGGGCGCTCTGCAGGAGTGGGAAACGCGCTAGTCGGTACAGGATTAATTGATTCTAAACTTGTTTTTAGTTCCAATCCCATTTTTTGTGCCGTGTCGATGACATAGCTTGCATAACCATGCCACGAGGTTTCACCTGAGGCGACTAAGTGGTAAAGCCCGCTTAGTTCAGGTTGAGTTTGCACTGTGCGTATTGTATGTGCAGTAACATCCGCTAATAAATCAGCGCCGGTTGGTGCGCCAATTTGGTCATTAATCACACTCAAGCTGTCTCGTTCTTGCGCAAGGCGTAGCATGGTTTTTGCGAAGTTATTACCATGTGCACCATAAACCCAGCTGGTACGAAAAATAAGATGCTTGCAGCCTGAGTTTTGAATGGCTTGTTCACCGGCTAGTTTAGTTGCGCCATAAACACCTAACGGTGCAGTAGCATCAGTTTCAAGCCAGGGTGTACTGCCGCTGCCATCAAAGACATAATCAGTAGAATAATGTATTAGCCAAGCATTGAGTGTTTTTGCTTCATGGGCTAGTAGTGCCGGAGCATCAGCATTAATTGTTTGTGCTAATTCAGCTTCACTTTCGGCTTTATCGACAGCGGTATGTGCGGCGGCATTAACGATGATATCTGGCTTTATTTTTTGAACGGTCTCGGCTAAGCCTTGTAGATTGGTGAAGTCGCCGCAATAGTCTTGGCTATCAGGGCCGAGTGCAATAACTTCGCCTAAAGGGGCAAGGCTGCGTTGCAATTCCCAGCCTACTTGGCCATTTTTTCCGAATAATAAAATTTTCATTATGTGCGGTCGGCATAGTTAGTTTCAACCCAGTCACGATAAGCGCCAGACTGCACATTAGCTACCCACTCTTGATTATCTAAATACCACTGTACGGTTTTGCGTATACCTGTATCGAAAGTTTCTGCAGGTTTCCAGCCTAATTCGTGTTCAATTTTACGCGCATCAATTGCATAACGGCGGTCATGGCCTAAGCGATCCGTAACGAAAGTAATTTGTTCGGTGTAGCTTTTTTTATCATCGCGCGGGCGCAGTTCATCAAGGAGTGCACAAACCGTACGTACAATTTCTATATTGGGTTTTTCGTTCCAGCCACCGACATTATAGGTTTCTCCAGTCGTGCCAGCTTCTACGACGCGGCGAATGGCGCTACAGTGGTCTTTAACATACAGCCAATCGCGAATTTGTTGGCCATCACCATAAATAGGCAGTGATTTACCCGCTAAGGCATTAACAATCATTAAGGGAATTAATTTTTCCGGGAAATGATAAGGCCCGTAGTTATTGGAGCAATTGGTTGTCAGTACCGGCAAGCCATAAGTATGATGATATGATCGAACTAAATGATCACTGGCTGCTTTGCTGGCTGAATAAGGGCTATTAGGTTCGTACCGATGTAATTCAGTGAAAGCAGGATCATCTTTAGCTAATGAGCCATAAACTTCATCAGTTGAGACGTGTAGAAACCGGAAGTCTGCTTTATTTTTCTCTTCTAGTTGATTCCAATAGGAGCGTACGGATTCTAGTAAATGAAACGTGCCGACAACATTGGTTTGTATGAAATCTTCTGGGCTATGGATAGAACGATCTACGTGCGATTCTGCAGCAAAATTAATAACTGCACGCGGTTGATATTTTGCTAGTAATTCAGGAATGACTGTGGTGTCGCCAATGTCTGTATGAACAAAGATATGTCGGCTATCATCCTGTAGAGTCGCCAAACTTTCTAGGTTGCCTGCGTAGGTTAGTTTATCAATATTAACGACGGGTTCATCATGTTCTTGTAGCCAATCTAGGATAAAATTGGCTCCGATAAATCCTGCTCCACCTGTGACAAATATCATTATGCGCTCGTGTTTGTTGTGTTGTTAATAATTAGGTTTTTAGGAACGTGCATGAAACAAACTCCCGATTTCTAACTTGTCTTTTTACTCCAG
>CBDVDU010000310.1:0-2821 GCA_965372825.1 uncultured Gammaproteobacteria bacterium
GGAAATCCTCTATCTATTGGGGATTTTATTGCATCCTGAAAATGCAGAAAGTCCTTTCCCACTGATCTTCACTGGCCCTAGCACGGCAGCTGACTATTTCAATCAGATCAATGAATTTATCGGAAATACTTTAGGATTCGAGGCTCAACAGCGTTATAAAATTATTATCGACGACCCTGCTAGAGTGGCTAGAGAAATGAAACTGGGAATTCATCAAGTGCGTGAATTTCGCAAAAGTAAAACCGATGCTTATTATTTTAATTGGGGCTTAAAAATCGACGCTGAATTTCAACAGCCGTTTCTGCCTACTCATGAAAATATGGCAGGGCTCGCATTACATAAAAATCAAGAGAAACACCTATTAGCCGCCAATCTGCGCCGCGTATTTTCTGGCATCGTCGCCGGTAATGTTAAAGATGAAGGCATACGCGCTATTGAACAACACGGACACTTTGAAATCAGTGGCGATAAAGAAGTGATAGCGCCAATTGATGCCCTATTAACAGCTTTTATCAGTCAACACCGGATGAAGTTGCCGGGTAAAACTTACGTGCCTTGTTATAAAATTGTGTCATAAGTAGCTGCAAGTGAAATTATCCCTACTAAAAAATCGATTAGCTCTAAGCTATTTGTTGTTAATTCTCTTTACGCCTATTTTAAGCGCAGCTGAAATACCTGTTATTGCAGCTGCCAGCAATATTAAATTCGCACTAGAAGGGATTGCAACAGCCTTTCACCAAGAAACAGGAAAATCATTACGTATTAGCTATAGTTCATCAGGTAATCTTACGCGCCAAATTCAACAAGGTGGGCCGTTTGAATTATTTTTATCTGCGAATGCTCAATATGTCGAACAGCTTTATCAACAACACAAAACTTTAGATCGGGGGCAAGTTTTTGCACTAGGGCGCTTAGCTTTACTTACCCATATTGATTCAGGCTTAAAACTCGACATGCAGTTAAACGGACTTAAACAAGCACTACAGTCGGGGCAATTGCAGCGTATAGCCATCGCTAATCCTAAGCATGCCCCCTTTGGCATTGCAGCTCGTGAAGCATTGCAAAAACAACAACTTTGGAACACTATTCTGCCCCATTTAATCTTAGGTGAAAATGCAGCGCAAGCAACTCAATTTGCCAGTTCTGGCGCCACCCAAGTCGGCCTAGTCTCTTATTCTTTAGCGCTCGCACCTGCTTTGAAAAATCGCGTACGCTATCTATTAATACCTAGCTCACTACATCAACCACTACAACAAACCGCTGTACTATTAAATAATGCCGGCGATACAGCCAAATTATTTTTCCATTATCTACAACAAGAAAAAGCCCGTGGCATTTTATCTCGCCATGGCTACACCCTACCCTGAGCATTCCTATGGACTGGCAAGCATTAGCTTTATCGGTAAAATTGAGTTTTGTAACCTTGCTATTTTTGCTACCTATCGGCATTCTATTAGGCCGCTGGCTGGCATATCGACAGTTTTGGGGTAAATCCTTATTACAAACCTTATTAGCTTTGCCGTTAGTACTCCCACCTACCGTTCTCGGCTATTATCTCTTAGTTGCTTTCAGCCCAAATCAAGGACTAGGACTTTGGTTGGTTAATACCTTTGGCACGACGCTGATTTTTAATTTCCAAGGCCTAGTATTAGCCTCTATTATTTTTAATCTGCCTTTTGCCATTCACCCCATGCAGCGTGCTTTTGCAGCCATCCCGCGTGAAATTCGTGAAGCTGCAGCCTGTTGCGGCATGAGACCCAGCTTAGTGTTATGGAAAATTGAATTGCCTTTGGCTTGGCCAGGTATCGTTTCTGCCATGGTCATGTGTTTCGCGCATACTCTGGGTGAGTTCGGCATCGTCTTAATGGTCGGCGGCAACATCCCCGCCGAGACACAGACCATCGCCATTGCTATCTATGACCGCGTACAATCTTTCGATGATCATGCCGCTGCCGTTATGTCCTTTAGCTTATTACTCTTCTCAATGTTGACTATTTCTTTCACTTATTGGCTATCGGCACGCAGCGAACGCACACATGACTGATTCAACTATACAGATCACGCTACAACAAGCAGCCCCCATTCCTCTATCAGTACAATTAGAATGTAAGTCGGGAGAGTTATTAGCCTTAGTTGGCCCATCTGGCAGCGGTAAAACCACAGTTTTGCGTGCTATTGCCGGCTTATATCAAGCACAGAATGCGCAAATCATTTGTCAGGGTGAAGTCTGGCAAAACAGCATGCAGAATATCTTTTTAGCACCGCACCAACGGCATGTTGGCTTGGTATTTCAACATTACGCCTTGTTTCCACATATGACAGTATTGGAAAATATCCAACAAGCCATTACTCACTTACCTAAACAACAGCGCCAAATTCAAGCACTCGAACTGCTCCAAAAAGTACACTTAGAGGGCTTGGAACAGCGTTATCCAAAAAATCTATCTGGCGGCCAACAACAACGTGTCGCAGTCGCTCGAGCCTTAGCTAGACAGCCCAAAGTTTTATTACTCGATGAGCCCTTTTCTGCTGTTGATCAAGTCACTCGGCGCAAACTTTATCGCGAACTACTGGTACTCAGAGAGTCATTATCCATGCCCATGATTTTAGTCACTCATGACTTAGATGAATCAAACTTATTAGCTGATCATATTGCCCTATTGCATAAAGGTGAAATCCTACAAACCGGTACCCCTGATTTTGTTGCCGCCCACCCTAAAAGCGCAACCATCGCACGCTTAATGGATCAACAAAACCTTTTCACTGCACAAGTCATCGCCCATGATCAAGCTACCAAAAAAACACACTTACGTTGGCGTGG
>CBDVDU010000311.1:0-2774 GCA_965372825.1 uncultured Gammaproteobacteria bacterium
TATTGAACCCATTAGATGCATTAGTCATGATTACTAAATTATTGGGTTTATTTGGCTTAAATACTTTTATTGGGGCATTAATCGGGCTTCCTATCGTTGGTTTTTTAGGCAAAATCGTCTATCAAACACCTGGTTTAATCGCGATGGTTGCAGAAACTGGAATGGACCTTATTAAAGTAGGTAAAGAGAAAGTTGAAGCTTTCAACCATATTGCTGCATCAATTAAATAACAGCCTAGCTGTCGTAGAAAAGGTTCATACCTTATGGGTATGAACCTTTTTTTATGCCTATAGTTTATGAAACATCTGCACATACAGTTGAATGGTTTTTTACAGGGCGTTGGTTTCCGTCCTTTTGTGTATAGATTAGCGGGTCAATATCAGCAAAAAGGCTGGATAGCTAACACTAGTTCTGGAATTAATTTACATATAGAAGGGGCTTCCGATTTACAGCAAAATTTTTTAGCAGAACTAAAAGCTAATTTACCGCCTTTTGCGCAAATAAAATCATTAACGAGCGAGTTTCTTCCCTTAGAGCATTTTGCGCAGTTTACTATTAAACCTAGCCAGTTTGATGGTCAAGCTTCATTATTTGTACTGCCTGATATAGCAACATGTGCTGATTGTGTTGCCGAACTATTCAATCCTGCCAGCCGATATTATCAATATCCCTTGATTAGCTGTTGTCAGTGCGGCCCGCGCTATAGCATTATGCAGCAACAACCGTATGATCGGGCGCGAACCACAATGGCTGATTACCCGCTGTGTGCCGCTTGCCAGCAGGATTTTACTAATCCTGAAAATAGACGCTTTCATGCGCAAACGATTGCTTGTTCTGAATGTGGGCCTGCGTTGCAGTGGCTGGATGCACAAGGGCAAGAGTTAGCAACTAAAGAGCTGGCTTTAGCATCCTGTATAGAGCAATTACAAGCAGGAAAAATTGTCGCTGTTAAAGGTATAGGCGGCTACCAGTTGTTAGTTAATGCTCAGGATGAAGTGGCGGTTGCACGATTACGACGAAAAAAAATGCGCCCAAGCAAACCTTTTGCCTTATTAGCGACTGACTTGGCTATGGTAAAGTCTTTGTGTCTTGTCAATGAGCAAGAGCAAGAAGTTTTGCAGTCGGCTATGGCGCCGATTGTACTGCTTAAAAAACACGCATCTATAACTCAATACCAGGCGGTTGCCCCGAGCAGTCATTTATTAGCTGTTATGTTACCCAGTTCAGGTTTACAGCACCTTATTATGCAAGCATTCGGGCAGCCACTTATTGCGACCAGTGCTAATCGAACAGGTGAGCCAATTTGCATAGCTGATCAACAGACTTTAACTGCTTTATCAGGTATTGCCGATTATTATTTACTGCATGATCGTGTTATTTTGCGTGCTTTAGATGATTCTATAGTGCGAGTAATAGCCAATAAACCGCGTGTTTTGCGTCGTGCTCGGGGTTATGCACCATTACCCATACCTTTAGCGGTTGATAGCAATATGCTTGCATTAGGCGGACATTTAAAAAGTAGCTGGGCCTTGAGTTATCAAGGTTATGTGCTGCTTAGCCAGTATTTAGGTGATATGTATAGCTTGGCAAACCAAGAGCATTTTAGGCGGTCTTTGATTGATGCGCAGTTTTTTTATAAGGTATCAGCTACACGTTTAATTCATGACCAGCATCCCGATTATTTTACCAGTCACTATGCCGTGCAGAGTACTTTGCCTAGTATGGCTGTTCAGCATCATCATGCACATGCCTTCTCTTGTATGGCGGAGCATCAATTAAAACCGCCGGTATTGGCAGTTACTTGGGATGGTACTGGCTTAGGTACTGATCATAGCAGCTGGGGCGGGGAATTTTTTCTGATTAAACCCGAATCAATTACGCGTTTTGCACATATTAAGCCCTTATTATTAGTCGGCGGCGATAAAGCCAATCAAGAGCCGCGTAGAGTGGCGATAGCCATTCTTTATCAATTATTTGGCGAACAGTGGCAAACAGAAGTAAAGGATCTCGCTTGTGTGCAAGCCTTTACTGCTAATGAATTGCAGGTATTAGCTATGGCTTTAAAAAATAAGCTAAATACACCGCAAAGTAGTAGTATGGGACGATTATTTGATGCCGTGGCAAGTCTATTAAATCTTTGCCAGATTAATGAATATGAAGGGCAAGCAGCGAGTTGCTTAGAAGCTGTTGCTTCTTTATCAAGCACGACTGAAACCTATGCTTGCTCGTTTATATCTGGGCAACCCATCATTATTGATTGGCAGGAAATGTTTCAGCAAATTTTAGCTGATTTATCTGTGTTAAGCGCTGAACTGATTGCGGCAAAATTTCATAATACTTTAGCGGATATTGTTTTACGTATCGCTCAACAAGCAGGCGAGCAGCAGGTTGTTTTAAGTGGCGGCTGTTTTCAAAATGCGACTTTAACTGAAAAAGTTCATCAAGTATTAGAGTGTGCAGGTTTTCAGGTCTATAGCCACGAACAAATCCCGAGCAATGATGCAGGGCTTGCTTTAGGGCAGTTATACTATGCCCACTGTTATAAAAACGAATGAGAGAAACTTATGTGTTTAGCCGTACCCGGTAAAGTTATCAGTATTAGCGAAGGTGACTCACTAAGTCGTACAGGACAGGTCGAATTTTCAGGCATTAGTACGCAAGTTAGTTTAGCTTACGTGCCAGAAGTGCAGATCAATGATTATGTGATTGTTCATGCCGGCTTTGCCATTTCAATTTTAGATCAAGAAGAAGCCGAGCAAAGCTTATTGGCCTTT
>CBDVDU010000312.1:0-2769 GCA_965372825.1 uncultured Gammaproteobacteria bacterium
ATAGCTAAGTTGAGTTCTTTAGCGATAGTCTTTGCTATTTCATGTGTTTGATTAAAGCCTCTTTGTTTGTATCTATTGCTATGTAAGGGAACGGGAATAATAAGCTCGGGTAGTTCGGCATTTTTTTCGAGATAGTTGGCAAGTAATAAGCCGAGTAGCCGTGAGTTTTTATACGCACCATTAAATTTTAGCTGGTTAATTAAGTAGCGTATAGCGCCTTGATGGATAAACGGGCTATAGGTTTTGTTAAAAGCGGGTGGATTCTTTTGGCATTTCCCGCAAAGTCGGGGTGTTGAGCTATAAATTGCGAAGGGCTTTGCACAGCAATAACACTGGTCTTCCATTTTTTCTAATGCATGATAACAAGCTGTGCACAAATCCATGTGCTCCATTCCTGGCTTGTTACATAAGATACAGCTAGTCGAAAGCAAACTATATTGTATAATATCGAACCAGTTGTTTACCATTTTTATCATGTTAGGTTGATCAATATTAAGTCGTTATCATCTAACTATAGCTCAGACCTTGGAGATTAACAGAATGTCAGCAGATTCAATGAATAATAATGCCGTGTTGCGCCATGATTGGCAATTAGATGAAGTGAATGCTTTATTTACTCAGCCATTTAATGATTTACTTTTTCAAGCGCATACAGTTCATCGGGCTAATTTCGATCCGAATGAAGTGCAGATTAGCAGCTTATTAAGTATTAAAACGGGTTCTTGCTCCGAAGATTGTGGTTATTGTCCACAAAGTGCGCGTTATGATTCTGATTTAACGCCTGAGGCTCTAATGCCTATGGATGAGGTGTTAAAGGCGGCGCAAAATGCTAAAGATCAAGGTGCATCACGTTTTTGCATGGGTGCGGCATGGCGTAGCCCCAAAGATAAAGATGTCGACCGTGTTGTGGAAATGGTCAAAGGTGTGAAAGCGATGGGGTTGGAAACCTGTGTGACTTTAGGGATGTTGACTGATGAGCAAACTAAAACTCTGAAAGAAGGGGGCTTAGATTATTACAATCATAATTTGGATACCTCGGAAGATTATTATTCTGAAGTGATTACTACGCGCACTTATCAAGATCGTTTGGATACATTAGGTCGTGTGCGTGATGCCGGTATAAACGTTTGTTGCGGTGGTATCGTAGGCATGGGTGAAAATGAAAATGACCGCTCTAAGCTGTTAATTGAATTAGCTAATTTACCTAAGCATCCTGAAAGTGTGCCTATTAATATGTTAGTGCAAGTGGAAGGTACGCCATTAATGGGTTCTGAAACATTAGATCCTTTGATGTTTATTCGTATGATTGCGGTAGCGCGTATTTTAATGCCTCATTCGCGCGTTAGATTATCTGCAGGTCGTAATGATATGTCCGATGAAATGCAAGCGATGTGTTTCTTTGCAGGTGCGAATTCTATTTTTTATGGTGATAAGTTGCTCACGACTGATAATCCTATGACCAATCATGATTTGGCTTTATTTGAGCGCTTAGGTGTGCGTTCTGCTGGGTCAAGCTACGCGTAAGCGCATGACAGCAAAAGATAAGCAATTACAGCAAGCGCTGGAGGAATTAAAGCAAGCCGATTTATATCGCTCAAGGCGAGTGATAGAGTCTGCGCAAGGGATTTATTTGCAAGTTGATGGGCGGCAAGTTTTAAACTTTTGTAGTAATGACTATTTGGGTTTAGCGAATCACCCTGAAGTGATTAAATCCTTTAAAGAGGCGGCTGATCGCTATGGTGTCGGTAGTGGTTCGGCGCATCTAGTCTGTGGGCACGGCCTTGAACATCATGCTTTAGAAGAAGAATTGGCTGATTTTACTGGGCGCGAGCGGGCATTATTGTTTTCTACGGGCTATATGGCTAATTTAGGTGCGATAGCAGGGCTGATGGCTAAAGGTGATGTGATTTATGAAGATAAATTAAATCATGCCTCTTTACTGGATGGCGGTTTGCTATCGGGCGCTAAATTTAAGCGCTATTTGCATAATGATTTGCATAATCTGCAATTAAAAATGCAAGGGCAAGAGGCAGGACAAAGTGCCATGATTGTCACTGATGGCGTGTTTAGTATGGATGGTGATGTTGCTTGCCTGCCTGATTTATCTGCGCTAGCGGAACAGAGAAATGCAATGTTATTGGTAGATGATGCGCATGGTTTTGGTGTCTTGGGGCGGTCGGGTGGCGGTATTGCTGAGCAGTGTCAGTTAACTCAGGAGCAAGTGCCTTTATTGATAGGTACCTTTGGTAAAGCATTTGGGACGAGTGGGGCATTTGTTGCAGGTTCTGAGGCTTTAATTGAAACCTTGATTCAAAAGTCGCGTACTTATATCTATACCACTGCATTACCGCCTGCGATTGCGGCAGCAACACGAACTAGCCTAAAGCTACTTCAAGCTGATGATTGGCGTCGAGATAAGCTGAATCAGTTGATTGTGCATTTTAGACGTGGAGCTGAGCAATTGGGTTTGGAGTTAATGCCATCTGAATCGGCTATCCAGCCTATTATCTTAGGTGAGAGCCAGAAAGCCATGCAAGCTAGTGCTGCTTTGTTAAAACAAGGAATCTGGGTGAGTGCTATACGCCCACCGACTGTTGCTCAAGGTAGTGCCCGGTTGCGAATTACCTTTTCGGCGGCACATGATATTGCGCATGTGGATCAATTGTTAAGTGCTTTGGCTGGGGTTTCTCCGTGATTAGTATATATAAAGAGACCTACGGGCAAGGCGAGCCAGTAGTGATGTTGCATGGCTGGGCAATGCATAGCGGT
>CBDVDU010000313.1:0-2753 GCA_965372825.1 uncultured Gammaproteobacteria bacterium
TATGTAGCACTGCCAGTCCTTAAAGGACTGGCAGTGCTTGCGGATATTATTAAATTTTGATTCCTTAAGCCCTCTTGCTGGAGAAGGAGCTTATCTTTAAGCCAACAGTATTGGATCCTGCTCCCTTTTTTACTCAGAAATAATACCGCACTCATAACGAAAAACTTTTACTGAATCTGACCAATAGTCCGAGGAAAATCCCGCCTTTTGCTTAAGATGCCGTAAAAAGTCACTAGGCTCAGGCAATGATTCCCATACCGAAGGTAAAAATGTGCCACGCTGAGAGCCTTCTTGTAAAATTAAGCCATCAATATTGGGGCGTATTTGTCTCAACAAATCCTCCTCAGAATAAAAGCTTATAAGCTCAGGCTTAGTGAGTATAGAAAGGTGAATTTCCAGTTGTGCATATTCCGCCTCAGTTACTGGAGGAAATCGGTAATCTCTAAAAGCCGCAGAAAATGCATTTTCGGCAATATCAACAATCAAGGGGCGCACTGCCTCTAACATGCCAATACAGCCACGTAGTTGATGATCTATTTCTAAAGTGACAAAACTTGCACGAATTTCCTGTAATTCAGGGTCATAATCTTCGCTGTTCACCGACAAGGTTTGGCCGTGCTTTAAGCCATAAGCAATAGAATCTTTCGCGGTTTGTAGTAATTGTATCTGTTGCATTTTAGTCAATAACATAAGCACCATACCCGACTACACGGCTTTTATCGCCGGCAGTATCACCTGAATTTCTAAGATCAATGGTTTTAATTTGTAATGATTTCTTTTTTGCCAAAGCGAGCAAGCCACTAACCGGCACTCGACCGCAGGCACTGTCAAAATCTAAATGTTGATAATCAAGGTTTTCGATTTTCTCACTGGTCGCCTGATCTAAGCGTTGTGCTGTCGCATAATCATGAAAATGACTAAGATCTGAGCTAATAACAATTAAGGTATTTGGCTGACCATAAAACAGTTCCAATACTTGCTCTATCTGTTCAGCAGGACAATCGCCCGCCACTATGGGAGTTAAGCTAAAGTCATCTAGCGTCATTTGTAAAAATGGCAATTGCACTTCTAAGCTGTGCTCTAAGGCGTGCGCTTGATCAAGGTATTGAACAAAAGGAAATTGTAATAAAGAGGCAATAGAATCTTTATCTAGCGGTATATCGCCTAGCGGCGTATTAAAAGCATCCGCTCTTGATAAAGCAAGACCAGTAAACCCAACATGATGTGAGGGGCCTAATAAAACCACACGTTTAATAGTCCCGTGCTGTGCAGCTAATCGCGCATAAGCCTGAGCTGCACAGGCACCGGAATAAATATAGCCGGCATGTGGCACAATGATCGCTTTTGGTACTTTTGATGACGGTGCAACTTGCTCAAGATACCCAGCAAGCATTGCACTTAATACATTGGGATTGTCAGGATAAAATGACCCTGCAACAGCAGACTGACGTATAGTTTTCATGACTTTATTCCCCCGTTATGAATCTCTTTTTATTACCCTATATAAGCCAGTTAATGTTAAATTACAAGAAGATACTCTATATTCTAGTCAATTAACGCTACACTGCGCAAGACGGGTTTACTCTGAAATATACCTACATCAGTAAGCTACTGGCCTGCACTGCCTAGGAATATATTGCTACGTAATCTAAAGTACGGAGATTTGCTATGCATACTAAAATCAACTCGGATACTGTTGTTGCTACTCACTACTGGCATAACCTAGGTGATGGCCGCATACAGTGTGATCTCTGCCCACGATTTTGTAAATTGCATAAGGGACAGCGTGGACTGTGTTTTGTTCGACAAAATCAAGATCAGCAGATCGTTTTAACCAGTTATGGGCGCTCTAGTGGCTTTGCCATCGACCCGATAGAAAAAAAACCATTAAATCATTTTTACCCCGGTTCCTCAGTTTTCTCTTTTGGCACGGCAGGTTGTAATTTAGCCTGTAAATTTTGCCAAAACTGGGATATTAGCAAATCTCGGCAAATGGACTCCCTTATGAGTATTGCTGAGCCGGAAATGATTGCCCAAAAAGCCGCTGAACAGGGTTGCTTGAGTGTTGCTTACACCTATAATGACCCGGTTATTTTCCATGAATATGCCATAGACACTGCTATTGCTTGTCGTGAATTAGGCATCAAGTCGGTTGCTGTTTCTGCCGGCTATGTTTGCCCCGAACCTAGAGCCGAATTTTATCAATATATGGATGCGGCCAATATTGATTTAAAAGCCTTTACCGAACGTTTCTATCAAAAAATCACAGGCTCTCATTTAGCCGCCGTATTAGACACTTTACGTTATTTACAGCATGAAACATCGGTATGGCTGGAATTAACCACACTACTTATTCCTGGCGAAAATGACTCTCAGGCTGAATTAGAAGAAATGACGCAGTGGGTCGTGGAAAACTTAGGCCCTGATGTGCCCATGCACTTTACTGCCTTTCACCCTGATTGGAAAATGCGGGATATACCGGCAACGCCAGTCGCATCACTATTATTAGCACGCGATATTGCTTTAAAAAATGGCGTTCACTATGCTTATGTCGGTAATGTGCACCATAAACCCGCAGAAAGCACCTATTGCCATCACTGTGGGCAATTATTAATAGGTCGCGATTGGTATCAACTATCAGAATGGAATTTGAATGCTAAAGGTGCATGCACTGCTTGCGGCACTCAATGTGCCGGACATTTTTCGGAACAACCTGGAATATGGGGCGCTAAGCGAATGAGTGTTAATATGCC
>CBDVDU010000314.1:0-2745 GCA_965372825.1 uncultured Gammaproteobacteria bacterium
CCTTGATTTTATTCTCCTCACCCCAACCCTCTCCAGCAGGAGAGGGAGCTATTATTACTTTCAACTCATTGTATTTTAATGTAAAAAAGTTGTGTAGATACCTATGCTCCAGAGGGAGAAGGTTGGGATGTGGGGATTATAAATGTATAATTTTATTCTCCTCCTCCTCTCCTCAGCCCTCCAGCAAAGGCTTAAATCAATAGGATTGAAACTTGTTGTGAACTATAGGCGCCTTGTAACCATCAATTGTAATAAAAAATTAATATGGATCAATCTGTAAAATTCGACCTAAACCTAATTCATCGTTACGATAAATCAGGCCCGCGTTATACCTCGTATCCTACTGCATTAGAATTGCATGATGGCTTTACTGCGCAGGATTATCATCAGCAAATTAAACTTTCTAATGAGCGCGGTGGCCCTTTATCGCTTTATTTTCATATCCCATTTTGTGATACCGTTTGTTATTACTGCGCATGTAATAAAATTATCACCAAAAATAGAGAGCATGCCGAGCCTTATCTAGCTAATTTATTTAAAGAAATTGAATTACAGGGTGCGCTATTTGATAAAAATCGCGTTGTTAATCAATTGCACTGGGGCGGTGGCACGCCGACCTTTTTAGATTACGAGCAGATGAGTCGGCTTATGGCGGTTACACGTCAGCACTTTAATCTAAAAGATGATGACACAGGTGAGTATTCGATTGAAATTGATCCGCGTGCAACCGATGATAAAACGATAAAGCAATTAAGAGAGTTAGGTTTTAATCGAATTAGTTTGGGGGTGCAAGATTTTGATCCGGCAGTACAGCAAGCAGTTAATCGTATTCAATCAGAAGCACAAACCTTTTCGGTATTAGAATCAGCTAGAAAAGAAGGTTTTCGTTCCACCAGTATCGACTTGATTTATGGCTTGCCTTTGCAGACAGTTGCGTCGTTTTCCGTAACTCTGGATAAAATCTTAAGCGTTGCACCTGATCGTTTTTCCATATTTAACTACGCACATCTACCGGCACGATTTAAAACACAGCGGCAAATTAATGATGCAGATATGCCAAATGCCGAAGTGAAGCTGGATATTCTGCAAATGATTATTCAGCGCTTGTTAGAAGCAGGCTATGTTTATATAGGCATGGATCATTTTGCTAAGCCAGATGATGAATTGGCGATTGCGCAAAGAGAAAATAAGTTATATAGAAATTTTCAGGGTTATTCCACTCATTCTGATTGTGATTTGATCGGTTTTGGTATTACTTCTATTGGGCGCGTTGCTGATAGTTATGTGCAAAATGTCAAAGATTTATCAGCTTATGATTCATTAATTAGCAAAGGTGAGTTGCCTGTTTTTAAAGGCTTTGTTTTAAATGCAGATGATAAGTTACGTCGCGCAGTGATTACCCAGCTTATATGCCACTTTTCCTTGTCTTTTTCTGATATTGAACAAGCTTATAAAATCAATTTTAAACAGTATTTTTCAGCAGAATTAAATGCGTTGAAAGTAATGCAGGATGATGGTCTATTGACCTTAAATGATCAAGGAATTGAAGTGTTAGCGGTTGGGCGCTTATTGATACGCAATATTTGTATGATATTTGATGCTTATTTGCAGTCAAATACCGAGCAATTTTCAAAGGTTATTTAATAAAAGGTTACTTATGAGTGAACAGAGCAAAGTACAGGGCAAGTGGAATATGGATGCAGCCTTAAATCATATTTATATTAATGAAATTATTTTTGTTTCATTGGTTTTTTTATGTTTTTTTGGGGAGGTTTTATTAGAAATTTCTGATAGAGCTGGCGTATTTTATTGGTTATTAATGACTCCATTTTTTTGTTTTTGCTCTATTTTGAGCGAAAAAACGAAAGCGATTGCCACTGGGTATACAACAGAGCACTTAATTAAGTATCAATTTTTTTATTGGGGTAGTGCTTTTACTGCTGTTTTGCTAGTTTTTTTAAGCTGGCATGCCGAAACCATTAAAGCGGAAGCTGCGGGTATTATCATTCATATCATACTAGCGCATACTATGTTTTTAAGTGGTATTGTTTTAGGTTTTCGGTTTTACTTGATTGGTGCTTTATTATTTATGACTGCGGGCTTAACTATATTAATGGAAGCTCACTTTGGTATTGATCTATTGTTTACTATTCCTTTTATTTGGCTAGGTTTTTATTGGGAAAAAACGCATTTATTCCCAACGCTTAAACGAAAAAGTGATTTTGTTAAAGATTTAGTAGAGGATCAAGACCATGAGCGCAGGGAAGGGGACAAGTAATTGCTATATTTAGGCCAGATGCTATTAACCAAGCTTTGCAGTGATGAAGTTGTAAATTTATTAATGAATAAAACACCATGTTAAATGAAGTCCTAGCGGTAATAACACCGGAAATGATCGGCTATGTAGCTGCCACTTTAACTACAGTCTCTTTTTTGCCACAAGCCATCATGACTCTTAAAACCAGAGATACGGAATCGCTATCTTTAGGGATGTACAGTAGCTTTACACTCGGTGTGCTGCTTTGGCTTATTTATGGTATCTGTATCGCGGATAAAGCGATTATTTATGCAAATGCAGTGACGTTTTTACTTGCCTCTTCAATTTTGTCATTCAAAATTTACAATACCTTGTGTAAAAAGCAGAAAGCTTGAAGATCTATGTTTTATTGAAAAGTGTAGTTTTACTACGCTTAGGAAGTAAAATTCAATAAAATCCGAAAGCACTGCCAGTCCTTGAAGGACTGG
>CBDVDU010000315.1:0-2693 GCA_965372825.1 uncultured Gammaproteobacteria bacterium
AAGCGTGGGCACAAGCTTTATCGGGAATCTAAATATCTTCAATAGATTCCTGCTAAAAACATGCAGGAATGACGAATACGGAAATAGTATTCACTAAAAACTGCACATTTCAAAGTGGATGGGGTTTAGTCCAAAAATTCGCTACCTTAGTATTCACCAACATTTCTGCGCGTTACCCAGTTAAACTAGGCTCAGGCTTTAGCAAGAATCTGAATGCTGCAACCATAGATTCCCGATTAAAAGACATCGGAAATGACGTTATGATAGATCATGAACTTACAGTTTGTTGCACTAGTTAGCCGATATATTGCCTCGCACAAGCGAATCCTCATTCCCATTAGATATTATCTCTACTATGCCTAATAAAGTTTTATATTACCGACTTATTCCTGTTGTTATCACCTTAATTGCTTTAGCGATTTGGCTACAGCCTGCGTTTTTTCAACGCACAGCAGGCATTAGCTTACCTAATGGGCAGCTCCCACAATTAAGTAAACCTTTAGTAGTCACTAAACCTTGCCTAGACGAACACCCTGAATGGCGTGCAGCACAAACGGTTGATGGGGTTACTATGGCGGAATCTTTATTATGCGAACCAGACAATCCCTACAATGTCGCAGCCTCAGTTAAAGGCATGAATAATATCTCCATGCGCACTCTAATGAGCACGCATATGGCCGAAGATGCACTAACTAAATCCGATGATTTAGACGGCGATGGTGATCCTGATATTATCCGCATTAAATTGGAAGTTCTGGAACTCAATGGGGCAACACCCGATAGCCCCAATGTCTTTCCAACTTATGATATAGCACCCGGCATTCAACCAGGTATATGGGCTTTTTCCCCAAAATTACGTGGCATGAGTGTGAAGAATTTCCGCTCAAATAAAGCCAATGCCATTTTACGTGCGCCCTCGCCTGTTATCCGGATTGAACAAGGTGATAAAGTCTATATTACTTTAGAAAACACGCACTACCTCCCGCATACTTTACATTTTCATGGCGTCGATCACAGTTTCCAAACAAGCAGCGGTGGCGATAATGATGGCGTGCCCATCACCGGCGAAAAACCCGTTATGCCGGGAGCAACCCGTACTTATGAATTACAGCCACGCCATGCTGGCACGATGCTTTATCATTGCCATGTGCAAACTGATAAACATTTACTGATGGGTTTAAACGGTATGTTTGTAGTCGAAGAAAACCGCCCCAATAACTGGGTACAAACCTTTAATATTGGTGCTGGACATGTACGTTACTCTTCCGTTGCTATTAAAGAAAAATACGACCGCGAATATGATTTACATTATCAGTCGATAGATAAAAATCTCGCTAAAACTATTCAAGAGTCTAACGATATACGCGAAATTTCCAAGCAAATGCACCGCGTTTATAATATGAGTGAATCCAATGAAAATTACTTTATGCTCAATGGCCACTCTTTTCCCTACACCTTGCGCGATGCCTTAATTATAGCCAAGCCTGATGAAAATATTAAACTACGCCTAGCCAATACTCAGCACAGTAATATTGCCATCCATATACACGGCCATAAAGCGACTATTACCGACTACGATGGTGTCGCGGTGAATCCAATCGCGCAAATTACCCGCGATGTATATGATTTATCTGCAGCACAACGTCTTGATCTGAATTTACAAACGACCAATGATGGTTTGCACAGCTATGGCGAAGGGGTCTGGCTATTTCATGATCATGTCGAGACTGGCGTTGCCAATGATGGCATTAGCCCCGGCGGAAATATCGCACTGATGGTTTACGAGAGTATGTTAAATCCTAATGGTATGCCTATGATACGCGAGGATGCATTAGATGATGTGCTGACCAATAGTTACCAAAACAAAGAAAAGCCACTATGGGGAAAAAAGGATCCTGGCATGCTAGCGCCAGACTATGTCCAGCTTATTTTATGGGGCTTATTGGTCGGGCTTATTATAGGCTTACTACTGTTTATTGTTCGTGGTCTAAATAAGGCGGATTAATATGAGAACTCTATTACTTTTACTTTCATTACTAAGTTCTACAGCTGCTTTTTCAGGCATGAATCATGGCGGTATGATTATGGATGAAACGGGCATGATTATGAATCATAACCCCGATAAATTACCTAAGGACTGCAAAGAAATATCCGAAGATGTTGATATTACTATTCGCGGAGGGCATAAATTTGCTAAGGACTTTAATGGTAAAATGTTCACTTACGATAAACGTGAATGGCAAGTACCCGGTTGCGCTCGGGTTAATGTAACCTTCATTAATGAAGATGATATCCGCCACCAATTTATGCTACATGGCCTACCCGGCTATATGTACCCCAAGGGCATGTTCACTATTGAAGTATACGGCAAAGGGCAAAAAACGGGATCGTTTATAGTTCCCTCCCGTGACTATACTTATTATATTCATTGCGAAGTCTCAACCCACACCGAAAAAGGCATGAAAGCACAGTTAAAAGTAGGGAAAGGTAGTGGTGACTTAGATAGTATTTTAGGTCTAACTGCACCGCTAACACCTGATTATTATCCCGTTAATAATGACCGATTTACTTGGCTTGCTTTAGCTTTTAGCATTCTTATTGGTGCACTGCTGATCAACTGGCTAAGCACTTTGTTAGCAAGAAAAATAAAAAAATCATCGAATTAACGTAGGGCGGACTTCAGTCCGCAAGCC
>CBDVDU010000316.1:0-2682 GCA_965372825.1 uncultured Gammaproteobacteria bacterium
ATCGTCGATTACAATGGTGGTGATTGCAAAAATACCTTTTAAACGGCTATAGAAAAAAAACAACCCCTGTTTTCAGAAAATAAAAAAAACTTCTAAATTAATATTATTCATGATAACAAACCCAATATGTATAGCATCTGCTAAAGAATTTCACTTAGTGTTCATCGCTATTTAGATCGATGCACCTTCATATTAATACAATCCTATTTTTCAATCCTTTATAAGAGCTCCCCTAAATGGACGTTATCAAAAAAATTGCCGACGAATTAGCCGTCACTCAGCATCAAGTCAAAGCCACCGTTACACTTTTAGATGAAGGCGCAACCGTGCCGTTTATCGCTCGTTACCGCAAGGAAGTCACAGGTGGGCTAGATGATATTCAGCTACGACTCTTAGCTGAACGCTTAATTTATTTACGTGAACTTAATGCACGTCGTGAGACCATATTAGAAAGCATCGCCTCTCAAGACAAGCTTACCCCTGCTTTAGAGCTGGCTATTAAAGAAGCGGATACTAAAACCCGACTAGAAGATTTATATTTACCTTACAAACCCAAACGTCGCACCAAAGCTCAAATAGCACGTGAAGCTGGTTTAGAACCGCTAGCCGATGCTATTTTAGATAATAGAAACTGTAACCCAGAGCAGCTTGCTGCCAGCTATATTAATGCCGACAATAACATTAATGATGCCAGCGCCGCTTTAGATGGTGCCCGCCAAATTATTATGGAACGCATTTCAGAGGATGCCGAACTGGTTAGCACGCTACGTGAACGTATTTGGCAAAAAGGGATTATTCATGCCACCGTCGCCAAAGATAAGGAAGCCGAAGCTGCGAAATTCAAAGATTATTTTGATTATCAAGAAGCCATCAATAAAATCCCCTCGCATCGTGCTCTAGCTTTATTTCGCGGCCGTAACGAGAGTTTATTGAATGTTAACTTACTGCCCGGTAATGATGAAAAAGCCGATCATCAACTGTGCGCACAAATTGTCGCACGCCATATTCACGTCACTGACACCAGTAAAGCAGCAGACGCTTGGTTAGCTGACACAGCGCGTTTTGCCTGGAAGGTTAAATTATTCACGCGCATTGATTTAGATTTAAAACAGCAATTACGTGAAGCGGCTGAACTAGAAGCCATTAAAGTATTCGCCAACAACCTGAAAGATTTATTACTTGCCGCCCCTGCCGGTCCTAAAGCCACTTTAGGTTTAGATCCTGGTATTCGTACCGGCGTAAAAGTAGCCGTAGTCGATACCACAGGGAAATTGATCGCTACTGAAACTATTTATCCACACCCACCGAGAAATCAATGGGATGCTTCTATCGCGACCATTGCCAAACTTATTAAACAGCATCAAGTTGAGTTAGTCAGCATTGGTAATGGCACAGGTTCACGCGAAACAGATCAATTGGTTGCCGACCTTATGAAGCAACACAAAGACTTAAAATTCAACAAAATAACCGTCTCCGAAGCTGGCGCATCGGTATATTCCGCATCAGAACTTGCCTCGAAAGAATTTCCGGATATTGATGTATCGCTACGCGGTGCGGTATCCATTGCCCGCCGTTTACAAGACCCACTCGCGGAACTGGTTAAAATCGAACCTAAATCCATTGGTGTAGGTCAGTATCAGCACGATGTTAATCAAATTAAATTAGCTCGCGGACTCGATGCCGTCGTCGAAGATTGTGTAAATGCTGTCGGCGTGGACGTTAATACCGCCTCTGCTGCCCTGCTCAAACAAGTGTCAGGTATATCCAATACCATCAGCCATAATATTGTCGCGTTTAGAGATGAGCAAGGTGCCTTTAAAAACCGTAAACAACTGAAAAAAGTCCCCCGTTTAGGTGATAAAGCCTATGAACAAGCCGCTGGATTTTTACGCATTATGAAGGGCGATAACCCGCTGGATGCTTCTTCAGTACATCCAGAAGCCTATCCGGTGATTGAAGATATTGTTAAAAAAACCGGAATGCCAATCAATGAACTGGTCGGTAAAAGTAGCGTCTTACGTAATTTAAACCCCGCTGATTACACCAATGAAAATTTTGGTTTACCCACCGTCACTGACATTTTGCAAGAACTGGAAAAACCCGGCCGCGATCCTCGCCCTGAATTTAAAAGCGTCACCTTTAAAGCTGGTATCGAGAAAATCACCGACCTCAAAGAAGGCATGCGATTAGAAGGTGTAGTAACTAACGTGGCTAATTTCGGGGCGTTTGTTGATATAGGCGTGCATCAGGATGGGTTGGTGCATATCTCACATTTAGCAGATGTGTTCGTCAAAGATCCACGCGAAGTGGTCAAAACAGGAGATACGGTTAACGTTAAAGTCATTGAAATCGATGTAGCACGTAAACGCATTGCTTTATCGATGAAAAAAGATGCGCCTGTTGGTGAGCAAGTCCACCTAAAAGCCGACAATGCCCCACCCAGAAAAGCACATAAACCTAAGCCACCAGCCGAAAAGGCCCAAGGTTCTATGGCTGATGCCTTTGCTAAGGCGTTGAAGAAATAAGGTACGTAGGTAGCGTTTTCCGGCATATTGCTTGCCACTGCGATCTATTGGCCTGCTACTGATGGTGGAAAACGCTAACGCTATTCCACCCTACGTGCTATAGGCTACGTTCTGGTGATTATCGTATTTTGTTTGATGTAAATGATAATGAAATCGA
>CBDVDU010000317.1:0-2682 GCA_965372825.1 uncultured Gammaproteobacteria bacterium
CAATTCATCCAGATAAAAAATGCCTTACCCACTAAGTTTTCTTCAGGAACTGTGCCCCAATAGCGACTATCATTACTGTTATCTCGGTTATCGCCCATCATAAAATAATGCCCTTTGGGCACAATAAAAGTCCCTTTGATATTGGGTGCGCGATGGTTAATTAAAATTTCATGCTCTATGCCAAGTAAATCTTCACTTAAGTTTTTCGCCCCAGTCATGTTTTTGCCTTGGCCAATCCCCTCGTAGCGACCCAATGATACATATTTAACTGGCTGATCATTAATATAAAGTTGCTTATCAATATAACGAATATGATCGCCAGGCAAGCCAATAAGTCGTTTTATATAGTCAACTGATGGATTTTTTGGATACCTAAACACGACTGCATCGCCTCGTTGCGGTTCCGAAATATCGATGATTTTTTTATTAATAACCGGTATACGAATACCATAGGTAAATTTATTGACTAAAATAAAATCACCTATCAGTAAAGTAGGCATCATTGAACCCGATGGAATTCTAAAGGGTTCTGCAATAAATGAACGCAGTAAGAATACCACTAGAACAACCGGAAAAAATGATCGCGCATATTCAACGATTAACGGTTCATTTTCTTCAATATATGGCGTATTAGTGCGTTTCAGTTGATAACAATAGCCGCCCCAAATAATACCGGTCACGAGTGATGCTGAAAATAGAAAAAATGAAAAATCAAAATCCATTGTTATATTGCCCTTTATTATTCTTTATTAACTTGTAAAACAGCCAAAAAGGCTTCCTGTGGAATTTCAATATTCCCTACCTGTTTCATGCGTTTTTTACCCGCTTTCTGTTTTTCTAGCAGTTTCTTTTTACGTGAAATATCACCACCATAACATTTAGCGGTGACATTCTTGCCCATGGATTTAACCGTGGAGCGAGCAATAATCTTGCCACCAATAGCCGCCTGAATAGCAACTTCAAACATTTGCCGTGGAATTAACTCTTTCATTTTTTCAACTAAGTCACGACCTCGTGACTGGCTTAAATCTCTATGTACAATAATTGATAGCGCATCAACTCTATCGCCATTAATCAAGATATCTAATTTAACCAATGCCGCCTCTTGAAAGCGTTTAAATTCATACTCAAAAGATGCATAACCGCGACTCACTGATTTGAGGCGATCAAAGAAATCCAACACGACTTCACTTAGAGGGAGCTCATAATGCAAGGATACTTGGCTGCCCATGTATTGCATATTCATTTGTACACCGCGCTTCTCAATACACAGGCTAATAACATTACCCAGATATTCTTGAGGCACTAAGATATTCGCTTGAATAATCGGCTCTCTAAGCACTTTTATGGAGCCAATATCAGGTAAATTAGCCGGATTATCAACATATAATAAGTCGCCTTTATTTGTTTCAACTTCATAAACAACCGTTGGCGCGGTGGTAATTAAATTGACATCATATTCTCGCTCCAAGCGTTCTTGTACGATTTCCATATGCAGCATACCCAAAAAGCCACAACGAAAACCAAAGCCTAAAGCTTGCGATGATTCAGGTTCAAACTGTAACGCAGCATCATTTAAACGTAATTTATTTAGTGATTCACGCAAGTCTTCATAATCGTCGGAACTAACGGGGTAAAGACCGGCGAAAACGCGCGGCTGAACTTTTTTAAACCCAGATAAGGCTGAAGCACAAGGATTAACGGTAGTAGTGATCGTATCACCTACTGGAGCACCATAAATATCCTTAATAGCCCCAACAATAAAGCCTACCTGCCCTGTTTTTAATTCGAGTGTATCAACACGCTTAGGTGTAAAAATACCAATTCGTTCAGCAATAAAACTATTGCCAGTAGACATAATGGTGAATTTTTGTTTTTTACGTAAAGAGCCATTTACAATCTTCACCAAAGATACAACACCTAAGTAATTATCAAACCATGAGTCAATAATTAAAGCTTGTAAAGGTGCATCTTCATCACCGCTAGGCGCTGGAATTACGTGGACTAGTTCCTCTAAGACATCTGCAACTCCAAGCCCTGTTTTAGCACTGACATGCAGGGCATTTTCAGCTGGAATGCCAATAATATCCTCAATTTCAGCAATAACTTTTTCTGGATCAGCAGAAGGTAAATCTATTTTATTTAATATGGGCATGACTTCTAGCCCCAGTTCAATAGCTGTATAGCAATTAGCTACACTTTGCGCTTCAACGCCCTGAGCCGCATCAACTACTAATAATGCCCCCTCACAAGCTGCTAATGAACGAGATACTTCATAAGAAAAATCAACATGCCCTGGCGTATCAATAAAATTTAACTGGTAAACCTCGCCATCTTTGGCCGTAAAATTGAGAGTCACACTCTGCGCTTTAATGGTAATGCCTCTTTCGCGCTCAATATCCATTGAGTCGAGAACTTGAGCAGACATCTCACGATCAGATAAGCCTTCACATAGCTGAATAAATCGGTCAGCCAAAGTTGATTTCCCGTGATCGATATGCGCAATAATCGAGAAATTTCGTATATTTTTTAAATCCATCGTGTCTTAATTGCAAAAATAAAAGTGTGAAAAAACTAAGCTACAGGCGCGTACTATTGGCTGTATGCTAAATAGGAGTATTTTAACAGAAGCATAATGTTCTGGCGTTAGTATTAGCGCTTAACCTTCTAAAACAAAGTCAA
>CBDVDU010000318.1:0-2602 GCA_965372825.1 uncultured Gammaproteobacteria bacterium
TACGGCACTGCCAGTCCTCAAAGGACTGGCAGTGCTTTCGGATGTTATTGAATTTTGATTCCTTAGGAGCGATGACTTTATTAAACCCAAAAGTCATAGGATGCGCTTCATACCTCAGCACATCCTATAGGTCTAGTTTCGGATATTATTAAATCTTCATTCCTTAATCGCCGCTTTTCTCCTTTCAAAACCTTAAAATAAACCACATGACCGACTCTCGTTTTTTTGCGACCTGCCCTAAAGCAATGGAAGATATCCTTGCGACTGAACTAAAACAATTGGGTGTACAACAGGTAAAAACCGCTATGGCCGGTGTGTATTTTGAAGGCTCCCTAGAAAATGCCTACCGAGTTTGCCTATGGTCACGTATTGCCAATCGCGTATTACTCGTTTTAAGTTCTTTCACAGTTACTAGCCAAGAAGATTTATACGATGGTATCTATAAAGTAAACTGGTTTGATCATATGAAACCAGACGATAGCTTTGCCGTTTCATTTAATGCCAAAGCATCTAAAGTAATCAACAACACGCACTTTGGCGCCCTCAAAGTAAAAGATGCCGTTGTTGATCAGATGCGTAAGAAATTCAATAAACGCCCTGAAATTAATCTCACGCAACCAAATATCCGAATTAATGTCTACTTACAACAAGAGCAGGCAACACTAAGCTTGGATTTATCTGGTGAGAGTTTACATCGACGTGGCTATCGTGATATTAGCATTGCCGCACCGATCAAAGAAAACCTTGCCGCTGCCATACTTTATCGTAGCAAATGGCCTGAAATAGCCCGTCAAGGCGGTAGTTTAATCGACCCCATGTGTGGTTCAGGCACCTTATTATTAGAAGCCGCCATGATGGCAGCCGATTATGCTCCGGGCTTACAGCACAAGCACTTTGGTTTTACTAGCTGGAAAAAACATGATACTGCGCTATGGCAATCATTATTAGATGAAGCTGAGCAACGTAAATCAATTGGCTTACAGAACTTGCCGACTATTGTCGGTTTTGACCAAAGTAGGCAAGCAATCAATGCCGCTTTATTGCATATAGAAAATGCTGGCTTACAAAATTACATACATGTTGAACGCCGAGATATAAACGATGCAACCGCTGCAGAAAGCTGGCAGCCAGGTATAGTGATGTGTAACCCTCCTTACGGCGAGCGTTTAGGTAATACTGAAGAAACCGCACTCTTATATCGTAGCTTTGGAGACGTGCTTAAGGCACAATTTAAGCACTGGCAAGCCGCTATGATTATTAGTGATCCTGAACTTGGTTTTCGTTTGGGTATACGCTCGCAAAAACCGATTACATTTTTTAATGGTGCCTTAGAATGTAAACTCTTGCGCTTTGCTATAGAAGAGAAAAACTTTTTTACACCTAAAGCAAAAACTCAGCAAGAACGCATCGAACAAGTTATTGAACATCCACCAGAAATAGACAGCGAAGCAACAGAAAACGCGCAAATGTTTGCCAATCGCCTAAAGAAAAATATCAAAAAAACGGCTAAATGGGTAAAACGTGAAGATCTGCACTGCTACCGTATTTACGATGCTGACTTACCTGAATATGCCATTGCGATTGATGTGTATCAAGGTGAAAAAACGTGGATCAATGTCCAAGAATATCAAGCCCCTAAAACCATCTCAGAAGAAAAATCAAATTCACGCCTAGCCGCTGCAATGAATGAAATTCCTAAGGTCTTTAATATTCCTAAGGAACAAGTGTATTTAAAAATACGCAGCAAACAAAAAGGCATGGAACAGTACGAAAAACAAGCGCATTCAGAAAAATTCGAAATTGTTGAAGAACACGGCGCACGTTTTTATGTGAATTTTGAAGATTACTTAGACACCGGAATCTTTTTAGATCATCGTCCTATTCGTCTACATATCCAGCAGCAAGCCAAAGACAAACATGTCTTAAACTTATTTTCCTACACCGGCACTGCTTCAGTACATGCAGCCATTGGCGGTGCAACGTCAACCACTAGCGTGGACATGTCTAAAACTTATTTAGAGTGGGCGCAACGCAATATGGAACTCAATCAAGTTAAAAATGACAATTATTTTATTCGTGCCGATTGCAAAGAATGGCTAGAAGAGCAAGCAACAAAACCTAAACGTGATCAGGCCTACGACTTGATTTTTCTTGACCCACCCACCTTTTCTAATTCCAAACGAATGGAAACAACGCTTTCCATACAAGAAGATCATGTTGCATTGATTAAACAGGCGGTGCAATTATTAAATGATGGTGGCGTGCTTTATTTCTCAACCAATTTCCGCCGTTTTAAACTGGATACCGAAGCACTAGCAAACTTCACTATAGAAGATATTAGCGCCGATACTATTCCAGAAGACTTTTCCAGAACGCCTAAAATTCATTATTGCTGGGAAATTACCCGTTAAACCTATGCAACACTTTAAAATCATAGTAAAAGGCAGAGTACAGGGAATTGGCTTTAGAGCTTTCACCCTAAAATCAGCAAAAAAACACGGCATTTATGGCACGGTAAAAAATCGTGCTGATGGTGATGTAGAAATCATTGCCTCAGGTACAATGCAAGCGATGGAAAATTTCATTCATGACTGCCGTAAAG
>CBDVDU010000319.1:0-2598 GCA_965372825.1 uncultured Gammaproteobacteria bacterium
GTTGCTGTTTGCCATCAATAAAGCCCGCTTTAAACTGTTCGATGATTTTATCATCCACAGAGAAGTTGGCTTCTAGGTAAACAGGGTTATCCACTTTAACCACATCAACTTGATGTAATAGTTTAGTGAAGTCGAGTTGGCCGACCATGCATTCATGATCAATCAAATGCAAAAGTTGCGTTTGTCCACGAATCTCAGCAAGGCTTTGATAGCCTAAAGCGGCCAGAATTTCACGAACTTCATGCGCTAGGTTCATAAAGTATTGCGCTAAAACGCGAGGGTCGCCTTTAAACTCTTCATGAAGCGTGGTTAAGCCGGCTGGACAACGAATATTGCAATTTTTCGCCATCACGCAACGTAGCATCATGAGTGCAGTCGTGCCGAACTCGAAAGAGTCGCCACCTAAGATAGCTGATTTAACAACGTCCGAACCGTTTTGATGGGCGGCACTACAGCGCAAGATTACTTTATCCCGCAAGCCATTTAAAGCGAGCGCTTGATGTACTTCGGCTATACCAATTTCTGGAGAGCGACCAGTGTTTTTCAAGCTAGTTACCGCAGCCGCACCCGTTCCACCGGTATTACCCGCGATGTTAATAACATCCGCGCCTGCTTTAGCAACACCGACGGCAATTGTACCAATGCCTTCTGAAGAAACCAGTTTCACAACGACTCTTACACGAGCCGCTTTGGCGTCGTGAATCAATTGGCCTAAATCTTCAATTGAATAAGTATCATGATGCGGAGGAGGACTGATTAATTCAACTTTCGGTGTGCCGCCTCGTGCTGCTGCAATTTCTATTGAAACTTTAGGTGCTGGTAGCTGGCCACCTTCGCCAGGTTTCGCGCCTTGAGCAATTTTAATCTCGATTTCTTGGATATTTAAGTCAGCTAAATAACCAACCCAAACGCCAAAACGACCTGAAGCAAATTGTTTGATTTTGCTCGACTTAATGGTGTTGTAACGGCTGGAATGCTCGCCACCTTCACCGGAATTACTCATTGCGCCGGCAATATTTGTGCCTTGTGCTACTGCTTCGTGGGCTTCGGCTATTAATGCGCCATGACTCATTGCGCCGGTAGCTAAAGTCGCGGTGATTTCATGAGCAGCTTGTACGTCACTTAGCGTAATAGCATCGCGGGTGCTAACAATATTTTTGAAATAATGGGCAAAAATACTATTGGCATCGCTAAAGCTCACTTCAATGCAAGTATCCGATACTTTGAAATCGACGGCATCAGCAAAGCGGGCTTTAAAATGTGCCGCTAAATTATCTAGGCGTTGTTTAGAGCTATCGTTAGTTAAACTAATAACAACGCTGTTTTCTTTTTGTTCAGCACTTAAGCCACGAATACTGAAATTGATATTGCCATAGATATTTTGCTTGCCTAAAATAGCATCAAATTCAGTGCTTTCTTTGGCGCGAGAAATATCCGCAGGGTAGCTCATGACATCACGCAAAGCAGCGGGGCGACTATCGCGCTCCTCCATTAAAATGCGGGTGAAATTGCGATACGCTGGTGTAATACCAAAATTATCAATTTGTTCTGGCGTGCGTTTATCGTAGCCAAAACCAGCGAAAGCTTTATCGCTAACTTCTGGAGATTTTTCCTGATTAATATACAGAATATCTTCGTCGGTCATGTGGATATATTCACGTACCGAGGTATTACCAAAAGTATGTCCTGCGCCTTCATTACGTTCTTTGAATAAACCCAAGAACGGAATATCACTTTCTGTATTAACCGTTAAAGCTTTGTGATGCCATTCTGTTGCGCTCGCAGCAATGTCAGCAAAACGTACACCGCCCACAGAAGAATTAATGTTTGGAAAGTAAGCTTTTAGTAGCGGTTCATCCGTATCAATATAATTGGACTCGAAGAACTCGCCGCCTATATAGCTTTCCGCAGTACATAAACCAAATTTACCCATGGTTTTCATAAGCGATTTTTCCACCGCTTTTTGATAGCTAGCTAGCGCTTTTTGTTGTTTATCTTCGCTGTATTGCGAGATAACGCGGTTATGTACGCTTAATGGGCAAATAGCTGATGCGCCAAAGCCTAAAGCTGTCGCAATATCATGCGCGCTGACCGCTTGTCCTGTTTCGGAGATCAGTGAAGAATTGAAGCGTAAGCCTTCTTTTACTAAATGTTGGTTAGCAGCAGAAATTAATAATAATGCTGGAATAGCGGCTTGCTCTTGGCTGATATTAATATCGCTAAGAATAATGATGCCGGTATTCGCTTTTGCAGCCTTGCCAACTTGATTGCAAACCTCGGTTAAGGCTTGAATCAGATTTTTTTCATTTTGTGCTGCATTTTCTGTATCTGGAGTATACAAAGCATCAAGCGTGACAACGCTAACGGTATCTTGTTGGCGTATTTGCTCAAGCTGGGTGCGTTGTAAAATCGGTGAATTAAGCACTAATTGTTTGCTAGTTGCCGCAGAAAAAGTCGGTTTAGCACCCAAGGCAACGCGTAAAGTCATACCGTCGCTTTCACGTAATGAATCTAGCGGTGGGTTGGTGACTTGAGCAAAGCGCTGGCTGAAATAACGCGACATGCCGCCTTCTGCGCCAGACAATGCGTTAGGCGTAA
>CBDVDU010000320.1:0-2551 GCA_965372825.1 uncultured Gammaproteobacteria bacterium
CATATTATAATTAAAAAGTTATTTTTGCTTTTATTTTTTATGGCAATTGATCAACATTATTAAACAGGAAAAAGTCCTATATTTTTCTAGTCTTATAAATACTACAATCTTGTGTATATTGTATAATAATTAGAAAAAGTATGAACAAGAAATTTATTCCCTATGGCGCGCTTTCTTTATTGACGCTGACGAGTAGTGTTTTTGCGGCTGAAGACGAGTTTAGACAACAGCCTATTGAGTTGGAAGCTTTTAGTGTAGTCAATACGACACCTTTGGGTGCGGCTATTAGCACTGAAAAAGTGCCTACGAATATTCAAGTAATGACAGCTGAAGATTTGGCTAATGCGCAAAGTATTTCCATTGCTGATTATATGAATCAATATATGGGTAGTGTGACGGTTAATGACGCGCAAAATAATCCATTGCAACAGGATGTGCAGTATCGTGGTTTTACTGTATCGCCTTTAATGGGGCTGCCTCAAGGTTTATCTATTTATATGAACGGCGTGCGCTTTAATGAGGCTTTTGGTGATAACGTGCATTGGGATTTAATTCCTAAAGGCGCGATTGATACCATGAGTTTGCAGTCCGGCTCTAATCCAGCTTATGGCTTAAATAGCTTGGGTGGTGCGATTGCATTAAAAACTAAAACCGGTTTTACTGCGCCAGAGCATAGCTTAACCGTTAGTGGTGGTTCTTGGGGGCGACATAACGAAGAGATTAGTAGTGGCTGGAATAATGGTGAATTTGCTTACTTTCTGGATTTGCAATACTTCCATGAAAATGGCTGGCGTGATCATTCAGAAAGTGAAGCTTTTAATGGTCTGGGAACTTTTAGTTGGCGAGGCGATGCAGGGCAGCTGAATTTAACCTTAGCAGGGGCAGATACTAGTTTGATTGGTAATGGTGCGATTCCGGTTGAGCTTGAGGCTATTGACCGTAAAGCGGTTTTTACTTATCCAGATAAGACCAGTAATGAATTCTTTTTAGCCGCTTTAGATGGAAATTTATGGGTCAATGATGATGTGGAGTTAGCGGGTAACGCTTATTATCGTAGTAATAATGTGGCTACTTTGAATGGTGATGGTAGTGAGTTTGGTCCTTGTGAGACTGATCCGAGTTTATTATGTGAAGAAGGGAGTGATGAGGTTGTTGAGGATATTAATGGCGACGAGGTATTGGCTGATGGTGCGGTTGAGGGTGGAACTCTAAATACTTCTAAAACTAAGCAATGGTCTTTTGGCATTGCCTTGCAGACGGCTTTTAATCAGGCAATTATGGGGCACGAAAATCAGTTTGTCATTGGTACTAGTTATGATTTGGGTAATGCGGATTATAGTGCCGATACTGAATTAGGATCATTGACTGAAGATCGAGGTGTGGATGGCTCTGGTATTTTAGTGGATGAATCGCGTGTGCGTTTAGATACACAGACACATTCAATTGGCTTGTTTTTTAGTGATGTTTTTAATGTCACTGAGCAGTTAGCTGTCAGTGTTTCGGGGCGCTATAACCATGTTGAAATTGATATGCAGGATAGAGGTGGAAATCCTAAGCTAACAGGGAATCATAAGTTTGACCGTTTTAATCCTGCTGCAGGTCTGACCTATTCCTTTATGCCTGCTTTGAATTTTTATGGCGGTTATAGTGAGTCTTCGCGTGTACCTACACCCATGGAATTAAGCTGTGCAGACCCTGATGATCCATGTAAATTGCCGAATGCCTTTATTGCTGATCCACCATTAGAGCAAGTGGTTGCTAAAACTTGGGAGGCTGGGTTTAGAGGGCGTTTTGAAAATATACTAGAGGGACGTATACGCTGGAATGCAGGTTATTTTAATACCGTTAATCATAATGATATTATTTTCCAAAGTGCAGGTAGTGCGAATAGTGCGGGTTATTTTGATAATGTCGGTAAAACACAACGACAGGGTGTTGAGCTTGGGCTATCAACGGCATTTTTTGACCGCTGGCGCATGTCATTAAATTATTCTTTTATTGATGCAACTTTTTTGACGCCTTATGTTTCGCATAGCCCTAATCATCCGAACGCAGATGCGAATGGTGATATTCAGGTAAATAGTGGCGATCACATTCCAGGTATTCCTAATCATATTGTGAAATTTTCGACTGATGTTGATGTGTTAGAAAGCTGGACTGTGGGTATGAATCTGTTCTTTAATGGTGAACAATTTTTACGCGGTGATGAGGCGAATTTAGATACCCCCTTAAAAGGCTATACGGTGGTGAATTTACATACTGAATATCGCTTTAATGAGCATTTGACGATTTTTGGGCGTTTAGATAATCTCTTTAATGTGAGATATAACAATTTTGGTATGTACGGCGAAACCGGAGAAGTACTTGATGACTTGGGTATTGAGGACGGTAGTACGCGTTTTGTAGGTGTCAGTGCGCCTAGAGCAGGCTGGGTCGGTGTTAAGCTGAGTTTGTAGTTTATTTAAAATAAAAGCACTCTGAAAATGATTAATGTGCTCCGTAGCTTGCAAAGAAAAGAAGTAACGGTATCTTTCATTCTTCAGTTTACACT
>CBDVDU010000321.1:0-2510 GCA_965372825.1 uncultured Gammaproteobacteria bacterium
AGAGTTTCGGACTTTAAAATGCGCCCCCTCCCTTACGGCTTCTTATCCCACGCTGGATCAGAAGCTATTTTTCCCTAGCTGCATAGTTTTTACATTGCCTTATCCCATTCGAGGTAAAAACGTTTGATTGCCATTATCTGTACCTTGCTCGCCATCAAGCACAGGAAAAAGATGGCTATAATGCACTCGCCATTGATGTTTCGGTGCGATTTCAATGGTGGCTGTTTTAGGGTTTAAACGAATAACTTTACCGTAAAGATCTAAACCTTCTTTGTTTTTAAAGCCGACATTATCACCTACTTTTAGTGCCTGTTTAGGAATGCCGCTTTGCTGACTTGAGGGTTTTATATCGGTATCAACGTCATTTAAGTTAATAGAAACAAGGGCGATCTTCCAGCGGACACCATCTTTGATATTTTTCACTAAGCATAGTGTCTTCATTGTTTTAATAACAACAGCATCAACAAGGCAATTTAAGTCTGCATCAAAATATGAAATGACTTGTCCCGGCTTAACATTCCGTTTAATCACTTCTATTCGTTTGGGATTTTGCAGTTCTTGATCTATTGCCGCCTGCATCCTATGTAGGTCAAATAATGTGGCCTTATTCATCTGCTCTAAAATTTCAGTGTAGTTCATAATTTATATGTAATGCTTAGGAATCAAAATTCAATAACATCCAAAAGCACTGCCAGTCCTTCGAGGACTGGCAGTGCTTCATAAGCTAAAGTTTCGGGTTTTATTTAATATGTAATGCTTAATAGCGCGGTTGGACTGATGCTAGGAAGCCCATCAATCATATTGGATAGAATTATCATTAACCTAAATTCGGCATCCTTCATTATGAAATTGCTTGAAGTTATCTAACAGTTAAAATCAAATATCAAGTCCCTTACCATTCAACTTCAACCACTCCTTACATTCCAAATAATCAGGAAAATAACGTTCAACCGATTTCCAAAACTGAGGTGAATGATCATGATGCAAAATATGGCAAAGCTCATGCACCACCACATAATCAACAATGCGATTAGGTGCCATGACAATTTTCCAGTTATATAAAATATCGCCTTTATTGCTACAGCTTCCCCATCTTGATTGAAAGGTCTTAGTGCTTACTGATACTGGATTAACGCCTATAATTTTTGCATAACGAGCAGTTTTTTCAATTAACTTAGATTTAGCACGTTGTTTAAACCATCGAATAATAAGTTGCTTAATCGCGCCAGCATTGTTAGCTGACTTATCCCTGACAGAGACAACAAACCGACCTTGATACAGTTTAATATCGGGATAAGAGCCTTCAATCACTTTTAAACGATAATTCCTACCTAAGTAAGAGAAGGCTTCACCGGATACAAATTCTTTGGGTTTGCTGAAAATAACTTGTTCTTGTAATGCTAACTTCTCTTTAATCCAACGCTGCTTCTTAGTCAGTAATAATTCAATCTTTTCAATAGCCAAAGACTCAGGCACAACAACCGATACAACGCCTTCAACCACCTTAATAGAAGCTGTTTTGCGTCTACTGGTGCGGATTACTTCAGCAATATATCCATCGACCTGTATTGTTGTATTTTCAAGCTGTAATAGCATTATTTAAACTTTACCCTAGCCAATTCCATAAATCGATCCATCACGACTTTACGCAATTCTTCATCATCAAATGAAGTTTCTAATATCCTGCGTTTGATATTCCGCTTCACTACTTTAATTTCATCTTGTTTATCAAAGAAATTAACAATCTCAGTCGCTTCATCTAACATAGCAACCAAGTCATTCACAACTTGCTTGATTTCATCATGAGTCGCTTCATCAATCGACTCATTACCCGTAGTTCTAATGATTTCAGCAATTAGGATATTGTAGAAAGCAAACTCAGTTTCAGTCAAGCCTAAATCATTCGCTTTTTTCTGGTGGTCTGTTGCAATGGAATCTCGAAATTCCATCAATAGCTCTAATTGCTTACCCCAATTTTCATGAGTTTTCTCTAAAATAGCTTTTAGTTTTTCCGCTAAAGACTTGTAGTATTCAGGATCATCATCAATCTTTACATTGATATGGTGCTTAATGGCATGCTCGATTTCAGAGGCTTTGGACTTACCTGATTTATGGTCATTTATTTTTTCTTTAAAATCACCTGATAATAAATCGACGGGTGGTATTTTAGGATCAACACCTGTTGAATAAATATGCTCATTAATCAATTTTCTTACTTTCTCACCCACGCCTGCAATATTCAATTGTGGGTCACGGTATAAGTTTCTTGCACCATGATTGATTTTCCCTAATAGTTTTAAATCACTTAAATACGGCTGTGCTGCAACATCAGGCATGATGATATCCATTTGCTTGCAGAACTTTCTAAAGTCGATTTCAAATTGTTGGCGTATGTTTTCATCTTTTAACACCAAAATACAGGCATCAATATCAGCCTTATCAACGCCTTTAAAAGGCTTTATCACCCGTGTATGCGTTGCTTTTAACTTGGGTATTTCATCTTTTAAATC
>CBDVDU010000322.1:0-2491 GCA_965372825.1 uncultured Gammaproteobacteria bacterium
CTTAAACCAACAACAAGATATGACTTTGCTGATGATTACCCATGATGAATCTATAGGTCAAAGAGCAGAGCGCTGTATTCGCATTATTGACGGGAAAGTGAGCTAGCCATGCGCTTTAGCGATACGCTTAATCAATCCTATACAGCAATTAAAACGCAGCCAGTTCGAGTCTTGTTGATTGTTCTAGCCATGAGCATAGGTATTGCTTCGGTGACAGTTTTAACCGCATTAGGTGAAAGTGCACGGCTGTATATTGTTAATGAATTTCAAGCTTTGGGCACACATTTGGTGATTGTCTTGCCCGGGCGTACTGAAACCACAGGTGGTCAACCGCCCATTTTTGGTGAAACGCCGACTGATTTAACCTTAGCAGATGCTCATGCTTTGTTACGTAGCCGACATATTTCCGCCATCGCTCCGATCAATATTGGTGCTGCTCCCGTTTCGGCTAGAGGTCTGGAACGAGAAACAACTATTATCGGTTCAACGGCTGATTTGCGCCAAGTACGTCATTTGAGTTTAGCCCAAGGACGGTTTTTACCGGTCAGTGATAGTAATGAAGCGTTATCCGTCTGCGTGATTGGGCGCACCATAAAAGATGAACTATTTGCCAATCAACAAGCGTTAGGTCAATGGTTACGTATTAATGATCGTCGCTTTAGAGTGATTGGTGTGCTGGCTTCAGAAGGGCAATCTATTGGTGTTGATTTTGATGATATGGTCATTATCCCCGTAGCCTCGGCGCAAGCTTTATTTAATACCCAATCATTATTTCGTATTTTAGTAGAAGCGAAATCTAAACAGGCCATGTATAAAGCCGTTGATGAAATTCGAGCTATTATAAAGGAACGGCATGATGGCGAAGATGATATTACCCTGATTACGCAAGACAGCGTGGTCAAAACGTTTGATGATATTTTAACAGCTCTGACTTTAACCGTTGCCAGTATTGCTAGTATTAGCTTAGCGGTCGCAGGCATTCTAGTGATGAATGTCATGTGGGTCAGCGTGACTCAAAGAACCTCGGAAATTGGCTTGTTAAAAGCATTGGGAGCCACGCCGCGTCAGTTATTGTGGTTATTTTTGACAGAAGCCGTGATGTTATCGGTCGCGGGAGCTTTATCCGGATTGTTGTTAGGTAAGCTCACTTTAGTGGCATTACAAACGATTTACCCTGATTTTCCACTTTATTTACCGCCTTGGGCTGTGGCGGCCGCTTTAGCTGTCGCCTTATTGACGGCATTAATATTTGGTGTATTGCCCGCCAGGCAAGCCGCTAAAATGGATCCTGTTGCCGCGCTGAGTAAACGGTAATTATGCATTACGCTGATTTAATCAAGCTCTCTTTCCGCACTGTCATCAGTCATAAATTGCGTTCCTGTTTAACCGCTTTAGGTTTGGTGATCGGTATTGCCGCGGTGATTATTTTAACTTCTATCGGGCGCGGCATTCATCATTATGTATTAGCCGAGTTCACCCAGTTTGGTACTCATTTAGTCGCGGTATTTCCGGGTAAAACCACCACTTTAGGCTTGTCTGGCGCGACGATTAGTACGGTACGTCCACTAACGGTGGCCGATGCAGTGAGCATAAGCAAGTTAGATAATATTATGGCAGTATTACCGCTGGTGCAGGGCAATGCGCGTATAGAAGCAGGAAAAAAACAGCGTCGTAGTACGGTTTTAGGTGTCGGTTCGGCAGTGCCTGAAGTATGGAGAATCAACATCGCCAACGGGCGTTTTTTACCTGCTGGAGAGCAAGTAAATCCGCGTGCTTTTGCCGTACTTGGGCATAAACTAGCACAAGAATTATTTGCGCACACCAGCCCGCTCGGACAACGTATTCGTATCGGCAGTGATCGTTTTCGTGTTTTGGGCGTAATGGAGAAAAAAGGCCAGATGTTGGGTTTTGATATGGATGATACGATTTATATCCCAACAGTAAAAGCGTTAGAGTTATTTGATCGGCAAGGCGTGATGGAAATTGATGTCTTGTATAACAGCAATACCTCGGTAAACAGTATAGAACGCAGTATTAAACGCTTATTAATCACTCGACATGGCGGTGAAGATTTTAGTTTGATTACCCAAGATCAAATGCTCAAAAGTATGGATTCTATTTTAAATATACTGACTTTAGCGGTCGGTGCATTAGGCGGGATTTCTTTATTAGTTGGCTCGGTAGGGATTTTAACGATTATGACCATTGCCGTTTCAGAGCGCATTTCTGAGATTGGCTTATTGCGTGCATTAGGCGCAGAGCAGCGAACAGTTTTCAGGCTTTTCTTAGCTGAAGCTTTGCTACTAAGCCTAGCTGGAGGTTGTGCCGGTGTTTTGCTAGGTGTATTGGTCGTGCAAATTATTGGCTATGCGCTGCCTGAATTACCAGTGCAGTTAGCGTGGGTTTATATTGTGGCTGCGTTTGTGGTATCGGTATTGATTGGCCTTATTGCCGGTGTGATACCAGCAATGAAAGCCGCTCGATTGAATCC